>NZ_LT963352.1:7355000-7530000 GCF_900236475.1 Streptomyces chartreusis NRRL 3882 | reverse complement strand
TCTTCCTCTGGAAGTGACATCAGTGCCGTCGTACGGCGGCCAGCAGGAGAAGCAACGGGGCGGTTGGATCCGCCGCACTATCGGAGACGGGTGAGATGGACACAACGCTGCGAGGCGTCGGCGTGAGCCACGGTGTGGCTATCGGCGAGGTTCGGCACATGGGAACGGCGGTGCTGGAGCCGCCCGCGAAGCAGATCCCCGCGGAGGAAGCGGAGCGTGAACAGGGGCGCGCCCGCAAGGCCGTGGAGGCTGTGGCGGCCGACCTGATGGCACGGGGCAACCTGGCGGGGGGTGAAGCCCAGGCGGTGCTCGAGGCGCAGGCCATGATGGCCCAGGACCCCGAGCTGATGGCAGACGTGGAGCGACGGATCGCCGTCGGCAGCACGGCCGAGCGCGGGGTGTACGACGCGTTCGCCGCGTACCGCGAGCTGCTGGCGGGCGCCGGTGAGTACCTCGCCGGTCGCGTCGCCGATCTCGACGACGTGCGGAATCGTATCGTCGCCCGTCTGCTGGGGGTGCCGATGCCGGGTGTCCCCGACAGCGACGAGCCCTATGTCCTTGTGGCCCGTGACCTCGCGCCCGCCGACACGGCGCTGCTGGACCCGACTCTGGTGCTCGGCTTCGTCACCGAGGAGGGCGGTCCGACCAGCCACAGCGCGATTCTGGCGCGGGCGCTCGGGGTGCCGGCCGTGGTCGCCCTGCCGGGTGCGGGCGAGCTCGCCGAAGGCACGATGATCGCCGTCGACGGCAGCACCGGCGAGATCTTCGTGGACCCGAGCGACGAGAAGAAGGCTCAGCTCGAGGCCGCGGCCGCCGAGCGCAAGGCGGCGCTGGCGGCCTCGACCGGTCCTGGTGCCACCGCTGACGGTCACAAGGTGCCGCTGCTCGCGAACATCGGTGGCCCTGCGGATGTGGAGGCAGCCGTCGAGGCCGGGGCCGAGGGTGTCGGTCTCTTCCGTACCGAGTTCCTCTTCCTGGACGACAGCAAGCAGGCGCCGTCCGAGGAGAAGCAGGTCACCGCGTACCGGCAGGTGCTGGAGGCGTTCCCCGAGGGGCGTGTCGTGGTGCGGGTGCTGGACGCGGGTGCGGACAAGCCGCTCGACTTCCTGACGCCGGCCGACGAGCCGAACCCGGCGCTCGGCGTACGGGGTCTGCGGACGCTGCTGGATCACCCGGAGGTCCTGCGTACTCAGCTGACGGCGCTCGCGAAGGCCGCGGAGGGGCTGCCGGTCTACCTCGAGGTCATGGCCCCGATGGTCGCGGACCGGACAGATGCGCGGGCCTTCGCGGACGCGTGCCGAGAGGCTGGGCTGCGGGCGAAGTTCGGCGCGATGGTCGAGATTCCGTCGGCGGCGCTGCGGGCTCGCTCGATCCTCCAGGAAGTCGAGTTCCTGTCGCTGGGGACGAACGACCTGGCGCAGTACACCTTCGCCGCCGACCGTCAGGTGGGTGCGGTCTCTCGTCTCCAGGATCCGTGGCAGCCCGCGCTGCTCGACCTGGTGGCGCTGTCCGCCGAGGCGGCGAAGGCCGAGGGCAAGAGCTGTGGCGTCTGTGGTGAGGCCGCGTCCGACCCGCTGCTCGCGTGTGTGCTGGCTGGTCTGGGCGTCACCTCTCTTTCGATGGGTGCGGCGTCGATTCCTTATGTCCGGGCCACGCTGGCGAAGTACACACTGGCGCAGTGCGAGCGGGCCGCCGCGGCGGCTCGGGCTTCGGACAGCGCCGAGGACGCGCGCAGCGCGGCGCAGGCGGTGTTGTCCGGCGAGTGAGCCGGACCTGGCCGGCCGAGGCTGCCCGGGCGGGGCGCTCCACTGCGGTGGGGCGCCCCGCCGCTTTACTCAGTGGTTGTGTCCCTGCGCGGGATTCACCTCTCCCAGGTCGGGCGGCTCGCAGTAGTCGACGTTGGATTCGGGGGAGATCAGGTCGCCGGATTCGACGTCGGTGCAGTAGGCGTCGAAGACTTCTCCCGCGGTGAGGGGCTGGAGTCCGTATGCGCGCAGGCGCCAGCCATAGACGCGGTCGGGGTTGCCTGGAGCGCTGACGCGGATGACGAGTCCTCCGGGGCTTTCGGTGGCCAGGCCGAGGGCCAGGACCGTGGTGAACTCGAGGGCTTCGGTCTCGTCCAGTTCCACGGCGCCGCCGGTGTCGGCGACGTGGAGGGCGGCGAGGATCGTCTCGGGCGGTCCGGTGACGCTGCATACGAGGTGCCGGTTGCCGGACGGGGCCGTGTCGAGGATGCGGACCAGGAGGTCCGAGGCCCGGGCGAAGGCGGCGCGTCCAAGGTCCTCGCCGCAGGAGGTGCAGGCGCCCAGGCGAGCGAGGAGTGTGGTCGCGTACTCCCAGGTGGCCTGACGCACGGCCTCGTCGACGAGGGCGGGGAGGAGGTCGGACAGAGGCTGGCCGTCGTACGGAAGGGTCGGGCCTGTGACCGCGAGTCGTGCCGTGAAGCGTGTGCGGCTCGACGGGTTGTCTGGATCAAGGCCTTTCTGCGTGCAGAACTCGGCGTATTCCTCGGGGTCGAAGAGGGCCACCGTGGTGTGGCTGCCTTGCAGGGCCCGTGTCCTGAGGAGGCCTTCCACATGCTTGAGGTAGGCCGTGTGGTCGTCGAAGGTGAAGCTGCGGTAGCACCGCATGGCCCGGAAGTCGTGCTCGTCGGTGAGCAAGCCGATGGTGCCGGCGATTTCGCGGCTCAGGACACGTCGCATGGTCCGGCTGTCGGTGTGCGTCATTGTTCCCCCTGTGCACGGTCGATCAATGCTCACTCACAGTAACCGGCAGCACTGACAACCAGGGCCGAGCAAGTGATCGCGCATCCGAAAGAAGGCGAAAAGTGCATTCCGTCGACAGTCCCGGTTACGACGAGTGGTCGGAGGGTGGTGCCGGTCAGGCGCGTTTGCGGGCCAGGTCCTCGTAGAAGCTCAGCAGGTCGAGGTTGTCGATGGAGCCCGGGTTGACCGCCTTCTCCAGCGGGGTGCCCTGGAGGAGGCGTTTGACCGGGACCTCGATGCGTTTGCCGGTGAGGGTGTGGGGGACGCCGGGTACTTCGATGATCTCGTCGGGGACGTGGCGCGGTGACAGTTGTTCGCGGATGGTCTGCTTGATGCGGTTCAGCAGGGCCTCGTCCAGGGCGGCTCCGGGGGCCAGGTGCACGAAGAGGGGCATCCAGTAGCCGCCGTCGGGCTGTTCGATGCCGATGACGAGGGATTCCTTGATCTCGGGGAGGCGCTCCACGGCCTCGTAGATGTCGGCGGATCCCATGCGTACGCCCTGGCGGTTGAGTGTGGAGTCGGAGCGGCCGTGGATGACGACGGATCCGCGGGAGGTGACGGTGATCCAGTCGCCGTGCCGCCAGACGCCGGGGTACGTGTCGAAGTAGCTGTCGCGGTAGCGGCTGCCGTCGGGGTCGTTCCAGAAGTGGATGGGCATCGACGGCATGGGGTTGGTGACCACGAGCTCGCCGACCTCGTCGACCAGGGGGGAGCCGCTCGGGTCCCAGGACTGGAGGTCGGTGCCGAGGCAGGGGGCCTGGAGCTCGCCGACGTAGACGGGGAGGGTCGGTACGGCTCCGGCGAAGCAGGAGCACACGTCCGTGCCGCCGCTGACGGAGGCGATCCACAGGTCGTCGCGGACCTCGTCGTGGAGCCAGCGGAAGCCGTCGGGCGGCAGGGGGGAGCCGGTGGTGGCGACGCACTGGACGGAGGAGAGGTCGAAGTCGCGTGACGGGTGGACGCCCGCCTTGCGGCAGGCCATGACGTAGGCGGCCGACGTGCCGTAGAGGGTGGCCTCGGTGCGTTCGGCGATGCGCCACTGGGCGCCGGTGTCCGGGTAGCCGGGGCTGCCGTCGTAGAGGACGATCGTGGTGCCGGTGAGCAGGCCGGAGACGAGGAAGTTCCACATCATCCAGCCGGTCGACGTGTACCAGAAGAAGCGGTCCTCGGGGCCCAGGTCGCAGTGCAGGCCGAGCTGCTTGAGGTGCTCGACCAGGATGCCGCCCTGGGACTGGACGATGGCTTTGGGCAGGCCGGTCGTGCCGGAGGAGTAGAGGACCCACAGGGGGTGGTCGAAGGGCACCTGCTCGAAGACGGGGGCCGTGTCGGCTGAGGTGAGGGCGGACCAGTCCAGGGCGCCCTCGGGTGCCTCGGTGCCCAGTAGGGGGATGTGGACGACGGCGCGCAGGGTGGGCAGTTCGCGGCGTAGTTCGGCGACGATCTCGCGGCGGTCGTGCTCCTTGCCGCCGTAGCGGTAGCCGTCGACCGTGAACAGCACGACGGGTTCGACCTGCTGGAAGCGGTCGAGGACGCTGCGGGCGCCGAAATCGGGCGCGCAGGAGGTCCAGACGGCGCCCACGGCGGCTGTGGCGAGGAGGGCGACCACGGCCTGCGGGACGTTGGGGAGATAGCCGCTGACACGGTCTCCCGGGCGTACGCCGAGCGCGCGCAGTTCGGCGGCCAGGGAGCCGACCTGGCTGCGTAGCTCGGCCCAGGTGACGGGGCTTGGCTCGTGCGTTTCGTCGACGTACAGGAGGGCCGGTTCGTCAGCGCGGGTGTCGGCCGCACGCAGGGCGTGTTCGGCGTAGTTGAGGGTCGCTCCGGGGAACCACTGGGCGCCCGGCATCGAACGGTCGCCGAGCACGCGCGCGTAGGGCGTCCGGAAACGGACGTCGAACCACTCCGTGACGGCTTTCCAGAAGGTGTCCAGCTCGTCGACGGACCAGCGCTGGAGGGCCGCGTAGCCGCCCTCGGCGGGGGCGCCGTGGTGCTCGGCCGCCCAGGCCTGGAACCTCGTGATCCGTGCCCGGGCGATGCGCTCGGGGTCTGGCTGCCACAGCGGCTGAGGACTATCGGTCGACATGGTCGGCTCCCGGACTGTGCGCGTCGTGTGCGTCCTCCGCGCACGGGCTGGGGTGTGCGCGTGACGCGGCTGGCACGGACAATGCCATGTGATCGACTTCGGCACCAGGGTGCGCCCCACATAGTCCGTGTCGTGAAGATGTGGTCCTGGCACGGGTGAACGGCAGTTGAACGACACGCGCGCGCGGGGCGGTCAGTGGCAGGGTGAGCAGCATGAACGGTCGTGACCTGGTGCGTTCGGTGAAAGCGGTGGGGTCGGTGGGCGCGGCGCAGGGTGTGCGTACCGTACGAGCAGCGTGGCGCAGGCGGCGGGCCGACGCCACCGGGCTGCCGTCGCGGGGGGCGGAGCGTGCGCGGGTGCCCGGGTCCGTGCAGGAGGTGGAGCCGGGGCCGGGGGGTGGTGTCGTCCGGTTCAGCCGGTCGGAGCTGCGGATTCTGGTCGCTGTGAACGGAGCCGTCTTCTGGGGCTGGGACGGGGCGGAGCCGGAGCCGTCGTACGCGCTGGCCGGCCGGTGTCCGGAGGCGGATCCCCGGGCGGTGCTGGAGCCGGACAAGGACGGCGGCTGGCGGGTGGTGGCCGAGCGGGTGACGGTCGTCGTGTCGCGGCACGGCGCGGTGGAGGTGCGCACCCCGGGTGGCGTGACGTTGCGTCGTGATCTGCCGCCGCGGTGGTGGGAGCCGGTCGGTGGCGGCCCGGCGCGGTGGATGCAGCGGTCGGAGGTGGCTGCCGACGCGCGGTTCTTCGGGCTGGGTGGTCGTGCCTCGGGTCCTCGGTTGGCGGACGGGACGTACCGGCTGTGGAACACCGACCCCGGTCACGCCTTCGGGCCCGGTGACGACCCGCTGTACATCACGATGCCGGTGCAGCTGGTGGTGTCCGACAGCGGTACGCATCTGGTGTTCCACGACAGTTCGTGGGACGGCACGGTGACGCTGCGGGAGGGCGAGGAGGGCGCCGGTTCGGGACATGACCAGGCCGGGACGAGCGAGCTGCGGATGGACGGCGGTCCGCTGCGCTGCTGGGTGATGGCGGGCACCCCCGCGCGCGTGCTGCTCGCCTGGGCCTCACTGACCGGCGCGCCCGCGCTGCCGCCCGCGTGGGCGCTCGGGCACCACCACGCGCGGTGGGGATTCGGCAGTGAGCAGGAGGTGCGGCGGATCGTCGCGGGTTACCTGGAGCACGGTCTGCCGCTCGACGCCGTGCACCTGGACATCGACCATTTCGACGCGCACCAGGTGTTCACCGTCGATCAGGACCGCTTCCCGAAGCTGCCCGTTCTGGCCGAGGAACTCCGGCGGGACGGCATCCGGCTGGTGTCGATCGTCGATCCTGCTGTGAAGGCCGTGCCCGGCAATGCCGTGTACGACGGCGGTACGGCCGAGGACGCGTTCGTGCGGGACGCCTCGGGGCAGGTCGTACAGGGGGTCGCGTGGCCTGGGGAGTCGGTGTTTCCCGACTTCACGCACGCGCGCGTGCGCGAGTGGTGGGGCGGTCTCTACGAGGAGCGGCTCGCGCAGGGCTTCTCGGGTTTCTGGCACGACATGAACGAGCCCACGTCGTTCGCCGCCTTCGGAGAGGCGACGCTGCCGCGTTCGGCGCGGCACTCCCTGGAGGGGCGAGGCGGTGACCATCGTGAGGCACACAACGTGTATGCGTTGTGCATGGCCCGGGCGGGCTTCGAAGGGCTGCGGAAACTCGCGCCCCAGGAGCGGCCGTTCCTGTTCTCCCGCTCCGGGTGGGCCGGCCTGCAGCGCTACGGCGGGACGTGGTCGGGTGACGTGGCCACCGGCTGGCCGGGACTGCGGGCGTCCTTGGCGCTGGTGATGGGGCTCGGTCTGTGCGGCGTGCCGTACTCGGGGCCGGACATCGGAGGCTTCGACGGGGATCCCTCGCCCGAGCTTTTCGTGCGGTGGTTCCAGCTGGGGGCGTATCTGCCGCTGTTCCGTACGCACGCGAGTCTGCGGGCGGGGCGCAGGGAGCCGTGGGAGTTCGGTGCCGAGGTGCTGGAGCACGCGCGCGTGGCGCTCGTGGAACGCCGGCGGCTGCTGCCGTACTTCATGACGCTGGCGCATCTGGCCCGGCGTACCGGGGCGCCCTATGTGCGGCCTCTGTGGTGGGCGGCTCCGGAGGAGCGGGCGCTGCGTGACTGCGGGGACGCCTTCCTGCTGGGTGACAGCCTGCTGGTGGCGCCGGTGCTCGACCCGGGCGCGGACCGGCGTGCCGTGCAGCTGCCGCGGGGGCGCTGGTACGACACGGTGACGGAGCAGGCGTACGAGGGGCCTGCGCAGGTGCTCGTCGACGCACCCCTGTCGCGGATACCGGTGTTCGCACGCGCGGGTGCGGTACTTCCCGTACGCGGGGAGGACGGCGGGCTGGAGCTGGAGGTGTGGGCGCCCGCCCGGGGACGGACCGGGGGCGGGCTGGTCGTGCCGGACGGGGGCGAGGGGTGGGACGAGCCGGAGATCGAGCGCTACACCGCCCGGTGGACGGGCTCGCGGGTGGTCGTCGAGCGGGAGGGTGAGGACGGCACGGGCGAGCCGTCCCACCCGGTGCGCGTCCGCGGGGCAGGGGAGCTCGGAG
Organism: Streptomyces chartreusis NRRL 3882; assembly: GCF_900236475.1. GTDB lineage: Bacteria > Actinomycetota > Actinomycetes > Streptomycetales > Streptomycetaceae > Streptomyces > Streptomyces chartreusis_D. Next base: position 7,522,572 of record NZ_LT963352.1, on the reverse strand, counting down.
CTCAGATGTAGCGGCCTTCGAACCAGGCCCGTACGGCCACGGTGTGCAGGGGGAAGGCGAGTTCCTCCGCCCTGCGCAGGAGGTGCCAGCCCTCCGTCTCCTCCGTGGCGGCGGAGGGCGGCAGGCCCTCGGCAGGCCGCTCGGGAAGGAGGCCGAACAGCAGCAGGTGTCCGTCGGGCGAGCTCATCGCGTCGACGAGGCGTACGTCGCGGACGGCCGCGTCGATGCCGGTTTCCTCCTTGAGTTCGCGTACGACGGCGTGCCGCCAGTCCTCCCGGTCGTCGATGTAGCCACCGGGCAGGGCCGTGCCCCCGCGCGCGGGAGCGACGGTTCGGGTGATGACGACCAGGGCGGTGCCCTTGGTGTCGTACACGGGCTGGAGGGCCACCGCGACCGGGAGTGGATTGCGGTAGGCCACGCTGCCGCACGCCGGGCAGGTGCGGGGCCAACCGGAGACGCCCTCTCCGTAGGGCGCGCCGCAGCTCGAACAGTGGGAGTCCGGCGCGGAGTTGGAACTGGAGTGCTGAGTTTCGGACACGCGGCGGACTGTAGCCGATCACGGAGAGGGCGTCTCGGGCGGGCGGCTCAGTGTGCGCTGGTGATCGCCTTCCTGGACACGGGGAAGTCGAAGTAGGTGTCCGGGTAGGGCTCGGGCTTGTAGGTGTAGTGCCACCACTCCTCTGCCAGGTTCACGAAGCCGAGACCCTCCAGGGTGCTCTTGAGCAGCAGCCGGTTGGCGCGCTGTTCGCCCTGGACGCGGGGGTCGAGGGTGTGCGAGAGGGTGTCGAAGCAGTCGAAGCCGGTCCCCATGTCGACGGAGTTGTCGGGGAACCGCTCGTCCTTGGGGGCGAAGCACGGCACGAGGGGCTCTCCGGGGTGGTACGGCCGGGTCGGCTTCGCCGGCAGTTTCACGAGCGTGACGTCAAGGGTCGATCCGCGGCTGTGGCCTGACTTCTCGGCGATGTAGCCGTCGGCGAACAGCCGGGTCTTGTCGACGTTCGGGTAGAACTCGCCCTTCATGGCCTGGTCGTCGAGGTCCTTGGCCCAGCGGACGAAGTGGTCCACCGCGCGCTGCGGTCGGTAGCAGTCGTAGACCTTCAGTGTGTAGCCCTGGCGCAGCAGCTTCGTCTGGGCCCTGTGGAGGGCTTGGGCGGCGGGGCGGGTGAGGACGCAGATCGGCTGGGCGTAGCCGTCGATGCGCTCGCCGACGAAGTTGTGCGGGGTGAAGTAGCGCATCTCCTGGATGATCGTCGGGTCCACGCTTCTCAGGGCCACGAAGTCCTTGGGCGCGTGGGGTCCCGTCTTGGCCTGGGCGGTGGCGGTGGGGGCGGTCGCTGCCAGCACGGCGGCGAAGGCGGTGAGCAGGCCGCGTGCCACGGTGGTGAGTCGTGTCATGGGCCTGCGTCTACCAGGAGAGGGTCCCGCCGGGGAAGGGATGCCGAGACGCGGAAGGCCGTGGCAGACTTCTGACATACCGTCAGGTCACGTCTGCGGGGAGGCAACGGTGTCGCGTACACGAACGCCGGTGGTCGCGGGGTGGTTCGCCGGGGAGGGGGAGGATTTCCGGCTGCTCGGCACGCGCTGCGCGGCCTGCGCCTCGGTCTTCTTCCCCCGCGAGGACCACCACTGCCGCAACCCGGCCTGCGCGGGCGGAGAGTTGGCGGAGGTCCCGCTGTCGCGGCGTGGCCGCGTCTGGTCGTACACGGACAGCCGGTATCGGCCGCCGTCACCCTACGTGAGCGATCCGGAACTTCCGTGGGAGCCGTGCGCGTTGATCGCTGTGGAGCTGGAGGCCGAGCGCCTCGTGGTTCTGGGACAGGCGGCTCCCGGGGTCACCGTCGCGGACCTGACGGTGGGCATGGAGGTGGAGGTCGTGCCCGGTGTGCTCCACGAGGACGCGGAAACGACCTGGACGACGTGGCACTGGCGGCCGACGGGGGTGAAGGCATGACGGGCGAGGTGGCGGTGCTGGGCGCGGGCATGCACCCCTGGGGCAAGTGGGGACGGAACTTCGTCGAGTACGGCGTCGCAGCGGCCCGCGCGGCGCTCACCGACGCCGGGCTGGACTGGCGGGACATCGGCTCGATCATCGGCGCGGACACCGTCCGTGGCGGCTATCCCGGGTATGTCGCCGGAGCGACGTTCGCGAAAGCACTGGGCTGGCAGGGGGCCCGGGTCACGAGCGTGTACGCCGCGTGCGCGTCCGGGGCACAGGCCGTGGACGCCGCGCGGGCCCAGATCCTCTCCGGGCTCGCCGAGGTGGTGCTCGTGGTCGGAGCCGACGCCGCTCCCAAGGGATTCTTCCGCCCCGCGGGCGGCGACCGACCCGACGATCCCGACTGGCTGCGGTTCCGGGTTCTCGGGGCGACCAACCCGGTGTACTTCGGGTTGTACGCCCGCAGGCGCATGGCCCTGCACGGCGACACGCCGGGTGACTTCGCACGGGTGAAGGTGAAGAACGCCGCGATGGGAGCGCTGAACCCCCATGCGCGCTACCGCCGGCGGGTCACCGCCGAGGAGGTCGCCGCCTCCGCCGTCGTCGCCGATCCGCTGCGGCTGCTCGACATCTGCGCGACCTCCGACGGCGGCGCGGCGGTGGTGCTCTCCAGCATGGAGTTCGCGCGGCGCCACGGCCATGCGGATCCGGTGCGGATCCGGGCCGTGTCCACGGTGACGCCGCGGTACCCGAACACCGTGCTGGACCTGCCGGACATCGCCACGGACTCCGCAGTGGCGGTCGACCCGGCCGCCGAGACGTTCCGGGTGTCCATCGCCCGGGCGGCCTACGAGGAGGCGGGCGTCGGGCCGGAGGACCTGTCACTGGCCGAGGTCTACGACCTTTCCACGGCGCTCGAGTTGCAGTGGTACGAGGACCTGGGGCTGTGCGGTGAGGGCGAGGGCGTGAAGCTGCTGCGGGACGGAGCGACGGCCCTGGGCGGGCGAATACCGGTGAACGCCAGCGGTGGTCTGGCCTCCTTCGGCGAGGCGGTTCCAGCGCAGGCGATAGCCCAGGTGTGCGAGCTGGCCTGGCAGTTGCGGGGCGAGGCAGGTGACCGGCAGGTCGCGGGAGCGCGCGTGGGCATCAGCGTGAACCAGGGGTTGTTCGGTCATGGATCGGCGCTGATCGCGGTGCGGTGAGCCGCGGGGCCGGGACGCGGCTCGGGACAGTGCCCGGACGTCCGCGGGATGGCGCCGGGGGGCACCGAGCGATGCCGGCTCGGACGCCGGTGGTGCGGTCGCGACCGTGCCTTGGCATACGCTGTGTGACCGCTCCGGAATCCTGCGTGAACGTCTCATGAACTGCGCTTGGGCCTGCGCCGGTGGAGTCATCATGCTCCCGTGCACTCCTGGACGGATACTCTCCGCTTCGCCTTCCAACCGGTGGTCAACCTGACGACCGGCGCGGTCGCGGGACTGGAGATACTCGCCCGCCCGGAGGCCGGCGACATCCTGGCCGAGGCCCGCCGGGACCCCGAGCTCGACAGCCGACTGGCGGTGTCGGCGGTCCGCGCGGCGGTGCGCAAGGAGACGCTGTTGCCACTGTTCGTCAACGTCTTCGCCGGCACCCTCGCGGACCTCGGCGGCCTGCCTTCGCTGCATGACGCCGTGCGCGAGGCCGGGCGGCTTCCGTGGGAGGTGACGATCGACGTCTGTCCGCCGTACACGCACGTGCCGCAGCGGGCACTGCTGGAGGGGGTGTCCAGGCTGCGCGATCAGGGCTTCCGGATCTGCGCGGACGGTGTCGGTGACGGGGACGTGCCCTTGCGGCTCCTCGCGGACATCACGCCCCAGCTGGTGAAGCTGGACGCGTCGCTGCTGGCACGGCCGGCGGTGGTGCGGTCGATGCGGACGCTGTGCGACGGGTTGGGAGCCCTCCTGGCCGTCGAGGGCGTGGAGACCGAAGGGCAGTACGCGGCGGCGCTGGCGGCCGGGGCACAGCTGGCACAGGGCGAGCTGTTCGCCCCGCCGGCCCGGCTGCCCGCTGCGGACGTCTATGTTCCGCCCCGCTCCCCCGCCGATGTGGCCGTGCCGCGGTCGGGGCCGTCGGTGCGGGAGTTCGTGCGGCCCGCCGCGCTGCTGCCCGCCTCGGCGTCCGCGGGGCAGGTGCGGGCGCTGCTGACCGGGTCACCGGATGTGTCCGGGGTGCTGCTCGTGGACACCGCCGGAGTGCCGGTCCGGTCGGTGCACCGGTCCCGCTTCCTGTTGTCGATGTCGGGGCGCTACGGGCACGCCCTGTACGCCGATCGGCCCGCGGCCAAGCTCGGTGACCCGCCGCGGACGGTGGGCATCGACGCCACCGCATGGGAGGTGCTGGACGTCGTGGCGGTCGGTGGGCGGGACCGCACGTCGGACGATGTGGCCGTCGTGGACGAGTACGGGCGCTGTGTGGGCGTCGTACGGCTCGCGGATCTCGTGCGCGCACTGGCCGAGACGCGGGTGGAGGAGGCGGCGGGGTTGAATCCGCTGACGCGCCTGCCCGGCTCGGACGCGATCACCGGTGAGGTGGACCGGCGGATCGCGTCCGGGCGGGCCTTCGCGCTGAGCTGGCTGGACGTCGACCACTTCAAGCAGGTCAACGACGGGGCCGGGTTCGCGGCGGGCGACGAGCTGATCCGGGCGGTGGGGCGTGCTTTGCAGCAGGCCGCGACGGACGGCACCCGCGTGGGACACATCGGCGGCGACGATTTCCTGGTGCTCGCAGAACCGGAGGGGCTCGATCCGCTGGCCGCCGCCGTGCTGGACGCTCCCTGGTCGGCCGACGGTCGGCCGGTCACGCTGTCGCTCGCCACGGTGCTGTGCGCGCCGGGCAGTGTGACCGACCACCGGCAGGCGGCGGCTTGCCTGGCGCCCCTGAAGAAGGCGGCGAAGGCGTTGCACGGTGCGAGTTGGGTGCTGGGCCGGGCGGGCACGTCCGGACATGAGACCCGCCGCGGCGCTGAGCCGGCACCGGCCCCGGCTTGAGAGGACCGCGCAGGGGCTCCCGCAGCCTGGAGGGGCGGTGTGCAGGACTGAGAGCCCGCACCGGCCCGGCGGGGTCGTGGCGCTGTCCGGGTGGGCGCCCGGGCACGGCAGTGACCGGCTCGCCAGGGCCCGGCAGACGGCCTGGGGCGGGGCACGACTCGTCCGGTTGAGAGACCGCCTGGTCAGGTGGATGCTGGTGGCTAGCAAGCGAGGAGTCAGGTGCGTCTGGGCGGTCGCCTACGGCGGAGCCCGGCGGAGGCCGGACGACACCACCAGCAAGGCCTTGCGCGGCTCACGGAAGCACGCGCAGGCCCCGACCAGATCTGAACAGTGACCCGACCGGGCGCCGCCAGGGCCGTGCAACCGGCCACCCGGCCCGGCAGTCCCGCCACCGTCACCCCAGGCCGTCAACCGTTGCGGTCGGCGACCTTGACGCCCCCTGGGCGCCGGTGAACACTTCCGGTGTCAGTCGACATCGCCGTACATACTCGGCGTATCCGGCACTGCGGCGCGTCGGCGCGCCTACGCCAAGGCCCTTTCTCCACGGGCGATTCGGCTGCGATCGGCACGCTCGTCACGGACGCCGGGCGGGGCGCGGGATTTTCCTGCCTTCGGCTGAAGTAGCCATGGGAAACGCACCCCGCACATGAGGACCGGGGCGGATCGTCCCGGGGCCTCGCCCTAGGAGCCGCCATGAGCAACGTGGACATCTTCGTTCGGCGAGATCATCGGCACGGCGATCCTGCTCCTCGTCGGCGCGGGGGTCTGCGCCGCCGTCACCCACAAGGTCCGGGCTCGGCATCTTCTCCGCCGTCCCGGAGATCAGGAACCCGTTGGCCAACCTGATGGCGGGGTTCCTGGGGGTTACGCCTGAATCCCGGTGGCAGGGCCCGCGGCCGGCGGAATTCTCGGGGCCCTCATCTACAACACAGCCTTCTGACCAAGCGATCAAGAGGTAGTAGCCATGACGGACAACTCCGAGAAGTACGTAGCAGCGATCGACCAGGGCACCACCTCGAGCCGCTGCATCGTCTTCGACCAGAACGGTGCCATCGTCGCCGTGGACCAGCGTGAGCACCGACAGATCTTCCCGAAGCCCGGGTGGGTGGAGCACGACGCCACCGAGATCTGGTCCAAGGTGCAGGCGGTGGTCGCCGGGGCGCTCGCCAAGGCCGGGCTGCGCGCCGACCAGCTGAGCGCGATGGGAATCACCAACCAGCGCGAGACGACTCTCCTGTGGGACCGCACGACCGGAAAGCCGGTGCACAACGCCATCGTGTGGCAGGACACGCGGACGGCGGCGCTGTGCAACCAGCTGGGCGGCTCGGACGGGCAGGACCGCTTCCGCGAGCAGACGGGTCTGCCGCTGGCCACCTACTTCTCCGGACCCAAGGCGGCGTGGCTGCTCGACAACGTGCCCGACCTCCGGGCCCGGGCGGAACGCGGTGAGATCGCCTTCGGAACGATCGACTCCTGGCTGATCTGGAACCTCACCGGCGGCACCGACGGCGGGCAGCACGTCACCGACGTGACCAACGCCGGGCGCACCATGCTGATGAACCTGGAGACCCTCCAGTGGGACTCCTCGATCGCCTCGGCGATGAACATTCCCGAGGCCATGCTGCCGGAGATCCGGTCCTCCGCCGAGGTGTACGGCACTGCCGTCGGCCAGCTCGCCGGCGTGCCCGTGGCCTCCGCGCTGGGCGACCAGCAAGCCGCCGTGTTCGGCCAGGCCTGCTACGACGTGGGCACCGCGAAGAACACGTACGGCACGGGCAGCTTCCTTCTGCTCAACACCGGAAACCGCCCGGTGCCGTCGAAGAGCGGCCTGCTGACGACGATGGGATACAAGATCGGCAGCGAGGCGCCGGTCTACTGCCTGGAGGGGTCGATAGCCATAACGGGCGCGCTGGTCCAGTGGTTCCGCGACCAGCTCGGCATCATCCGTACCGCCGACGAGATCGAGCCCCTGGCCGCGAGCGTGGAGGACAACGGGGGCGCGTACATCGTGCCGGCGTTCTCGGGCCTGTTCGCGCCGTACTGGCGCTCCGACGCTCGGGGCGTGGTCACCGGGCTGACCCGCTACGTCACGAAGGCGCACCTCGCGCGCGCGGTGCTGGAGGCGACCAGCTGGCAGACACGCGAGGTCGTGGACGCCATGTACCAGGACTCCGGGGTGCACATCACCACCCTGAAGGTCGACGGTGGCATGACGAAGAACAACCTGCTCATGCAGCACCAGGCGGACGTGCTCGACGTGCCGGTGGTGCGGCCCAAGGTCTCCGAGACGACCTGTCTGGGCGCCGCGTACGCGGCCGGTCTGGCCACCGGCGTGTGGAACGACCTTGACGAGCTCAAGGCGCACTGGCAGAAGGACGTCGAGTGGACACCGTCCATGGACGCGTCGGTGCGGGATCGCGAGCACCACAACTGGCGCAAGGCCGTGGAGAAGAGCTTCGGCTGGGAGGAGGACGGCGACAGCTAGCCACGCGCGCGTGGAGCGGCCTTTCCGGACTGCGGACCGTACCCCTGTCGGCGGGGGTACGGTCCGCGCCCGCTGGTCGGGCGAGCGTCAGGTGGCCACCGTCTGGCGGCGGTCGGCCGCGTACGCCATGGCGTGCTGGACGACGCCGATGAGTGCTTCCTTGACCGACTCGCGGTCGCGGGCGTCGCACATCATGAGCGGGACGCCGTCGTCGAGGTCGAGGGCCTGGCGCACGTCCTCGACCGGGTAACGCGGGGCGCCCTCGAAGCAGTTGACGCCGACGAGGAACGGTATCTCGCGCCGTTCGAAGTAGTCGACGGCGGCGAAGCAGTCCTCAAGGCGGCGGGTGTCGGCGAGGACGACGGCTCCGAGGGCGCCCTCGGAGAGCTCGTCCCACATGAACCAGAACCGCTCCTGGCCGGGCGTGCCGAAGAGGTACAGCACCAGGTCCTCGCGGAGCGTGATGCGGCCGAAGTCCATGGCCACGGTCGTGGTGTGCTTGCCTTCCACACCGCTGGTGTCGTCGACCGGGCGCCCGGCCTCGGTGAGCAGCTCCTCGGTGCGCAGCGGCCGGATCTCGCTGACCGCGCCGACGAGCGTGGTCTTGCCCACGCCGAAGCCGCCGGCCACCAGGATCTTGAGCGTGACGGGCTCGACCGGAGGCTTGCCGCGCTCAGAACGCCCGAAGATCATCGATCTCTTCTCCTGCTTGATGGGGGTCGGGCGACGGCGGGCCGTAGCCTCCGCCGCCTGGGGTTTCGATGACGAGTACGTCGCCCGCGACGACATCCGCGGAGTCGCTGCCGCCGAGTTCGGTCACGGCGCCGTCGGCGTGTTCCACCCGGTTGGCGCCGAGAGCGCCCGGCTCGCCGCCCGCCATACCGTACGGGGGGACACGGCGGTGCTGGGACAGTGTGGAGACGGTCATGGGCTCCAGGAACCGGATGCGACGCACCGCGCCGTCGCCGCCGCGCCACCGGCCGGCTCCGCCGCTGCCGCGCCGGACCGCGAAGTCCTCGAGGCGCACGGGCAGTCGCCACTCCAGGACCTCGGGGTCGGTGAGGCGGGAGTTGGTCATGTGCGTCTGGACGACGGGGGCGCCGGGGAAACCGTCGCCCGCGCCGGAGCCGGAGGCGACGGTCTCGTAGTACTGGTGGCGTTCGTTCCCGAAGGTGACGTTGTTCATGGTCCCGGAGCCCTCGGCCTGGACGCCCAGCGCCGCGTAGAGGGCACCGGTGATGGCCTGGGAGGTCTCCACGTTGCCTGCGACGACGGCGGCCGGCGGCTCGGGGGAGAGCAGGGAGCCGGGCGGTACGACGATGTCCAAGGGGCGCAGGCAGCCGTCGTTGAGGGGGATGTCATCGGCGACGAGCGTGCGGAAGACGTACAGGACGGCCGCGTTGACGACCGAGAAGGGGGCGTTGAAGTTGGTGGGCAGCTGCGCCGAGGTGCCGGTGAAGTCGATGGTCGCCGCACGGTTCTCGCGGTCCACGCGCACGCTGACGCGAATGACCGCGCCCGAGTCGGTCTCGTAGGCGTAGTCGCCGTCGTCGAGGGCGTCGATGACGCGGCGTACGGCCTCTTCCGCGTTGTCCTGGACGTGCCTCATGTAGGCCTGGACGACATCGAGGCCGAAGTCCTCGATCATGCGGCCGACCTCGTCGACGCCCTTCTGGTTGGCGGCGATCTGGGCGCGCAGGTCGGCGAGGTTGGTCTTCGGGTTGCGGGAGGGGTACGGCGCCTCGGTGAGCAGGCGGAGGGTCTCGGCCTCGCGGAAGCGGCCGTTCTCGGCGAGCAGCCAGTTGTCGAAGAGGACGCCCTCCTCTTCGATGGTGCGGCTGTTCGCGGGCATGGAGCCGGGGGCGATGCCGCCGATCTCGGCGTGGTGGCCGCGTGAGGCGACGTAGAAGAGGATCTCCGGGTCACTCTCCGTGTCGTCCGACGGTGCGGTGTCGAAGACGGGGGTGATCACGGTGACGTCGGGCAGATGGGTGCCGCCGTGGTACGGGTCGTTGACGGCGTACGTGTCGCCCGGGCGCATGCGGGAGCCCCGCCGCCGGATGACCTCCTTGACGCTCGTGCCCATGGAGCCCAGGTGGACGGGGATGTGCGGGGCGTTGGCCACCAGGTTTCCGTCAGGGTCGAAGAGCGCGCAGGAGAAGTCCAGGCGCTCCTTGATGTTGACGGACTGGGCCGTGGATTCGAGGCGGGCGCCCATCTGCTCGGCGATGGACATGAAGAGGTTGTTGAAGACCTCAAGGAGAACGGGGTCGACTTTTGTATCGAGATCGGAACTCTGCGTAATCGCGGCCCGTTCCATGACCAGATGCCCGTCGTCGGTCGCCACGGCCCGCCAGCCGTCGTCGACGACGGTCGTCGCGCCGGCTTCCGTGATGATCGCGGGACCGGTGACGGTGTCGCCGGGAGGAAGGGCCTCGCGGCGGTGGAGGGGTACGTCGCGCCAGGCTCCGCCCGTGTGGAGGCGGACGGTTCGCGACGCCGCGGGGCTGCCGTCGGTCGTGGCCTCGTAGGGAGCGAGGGCGGACAGATCGGGGGGTTCGGTGGTGCCGGTGGCTTCTACGGAGAGGGCTTCGACGACGATCGGGCGGTCGAGCGTGAAGGAGTACGTGGCGCGATGACGTTCTTCGAAGGCGTGCCGCATGGTGCAGGGGTCGGTCAGCTCGACGGTGAGGGTGGTGTCTGTGCCGTCGTAGCGGAGCTGCGCGCGGCGGGTGATCTCGATGTGCTCCTCGGGGACGTCCTCGGCGAGGAGTTCGGCGCGTGCCGCGGCTTCCAGGTCTTCTGCGGTCTTGAGGACACCGGGCATGGAGGCCGGCTCCAGTGGTGCCTCGACGGACTGTTCGCGCATGGCGGTGGTGTCGGCGAGGCCGATGCCGAGTGCGGAGAGGACACCGGCCATGGGCGGCACGAGGACGGTGCGGATGCCGAGCGAGTCGGCGACCAGGCAGGCGTGCTGGCCGCCGGCGCCGCCGAAGGTGGTGAGGGCATAGCGGGTGACGTCATGGCCCTTCTGGACGGAGATGCGCTTCACGGCGGACGCGATGTTGGCGACGGCGATCTGCAGGTAGCCCTCGGCGACCTGTTCGGGCGTGCGGTCGTCGCCGGTCTTCTCGCGGATCTCACGCGCGAGGGCGGTGAAGCGGTCCCGGACGAGCGCGTCGTCGAGGGGCTCGTCGCCGTTCGCGCCGAACACCTTCGGGAAGTGGGCGGGCTGGATGCGACCGAGCATGACGTTGGCGTCGGTGACGGCGAGCGGGCCGCCGCCGCGGTAGCAGGCGGGCCCCGGGTCCGCGCCCGCCGAGTCAGGCCCTACGCGGTAGCGGGAGCCGTCGAAGTGCAGGACCGAGCCGCCGCCGGCGGCGACGGTGTGGATGTCGAGCATGGGGGCGCGCAGCCGGACGCCGGCGATCCGGCTGGTGAAGACGCGTTCGTACTCGCCCGCGAAGTGGGAGACGTCGGTGGAGGTGCCGCCCATGTCGAAGCCGATGACGCGGTCGAAGCCGGCGAGCTGCGACATGCGGGCCATCCCGACGATGCCGCCGGCCGGCCCGGACAGGATGGCGTCCTTGCCGCGGAACTGGCCGGCCTCGGTGAGACCGCCGTTGGACTGCATGAACATCAGCCGTACGCCTTCCAGGGCGTCGGCGACGTGCCGGACGTAGCGGCGCAGGACGGGAGAGAGGTAGGCGTCGACGACGGCGGTGTCCCCGCGGGGGACGAGTTTCATCAGGGGGCTGACTTCGCTGGAGAGCGAGATCTGCGGGAAGCCGATGCGGGCGGCGAGTTCCCCGACGGCACGTTCGTGGGCGGGGTGGAGGTGGCTGTGCATGCAGACCACGGCGACGGCCCGGATCCCGTCGTCGTACGCCTCTCGGAGGGGCGCGGCGAGGGCGTCGAGGTCGGGCGCGCGCAGGAGGGTGCCGTCGGCGGCGATGCGCTCGTCGACCTCGACGACCCGTTCGTACAGCAGCTCGGGCAGTTCGATGCGGCGGGCGAAGATGCTCGGGCGGTTCTGGTAGGCGATGCGCAGGGCGTCGCGGAAGCCCCGGGTGATGACCAGCAGGGTGCGTTCGCCCTTGCGCTCCAGGAGGGCGTTGGTGGCGACCGTGGTGCCCATGCGCACGGTGTCGACGGGGTCGTCGGAGCCGGCCAGCAGGGTGCGGACGCCCTCGACGGCCGCGTCGGCGTAGCGGGCGGGGCTGTCCGACAGCAGCTTGTGCGTGAACAGCCGGCCGTCCGGGCGACGCGCGACGATGTCGGTGAACGTGCCGCCTCGGTCGACCCAGAACTGCCAGCCTGTCACGTCAGTACCCCGCTTCCGCGCTGCTCACAGCGCCCGGAGGCCGTTGATCACGTCGCGCAGAATACTCTCGTCCGGCAGTTCGGCAGGGGGTACGGGCCGGTTCACATGGACGAATTCCGCGTCCACGAGATCTCCGACAAGGACCCGTACCACCCCGATCGGCAGGTCGAGTTCCGCTGCGAGTTCGGCGACCGACTGCGGGACGTCACGACACAGTTCGACGATGTCCACATGCTCCGGGGAGAGCATGTGGTCCGCTTCCGGGTCGTCCGCGTGCGGTTCCGTGACCACGACCGCGATCAGGTCCAGGCGGTGCTGGCCCTGGCTGCTGGTGCGGCCGCGCGTCATGGCGTACGGACGGACGACCGGTCCGGCCTCGTCGTCGAACCAGTGGCTTCTTCCCTGACCGTCAGCGCTCATGTCATCCCACTACCCGCCTGCGGGCAGATCGGTGCGCGGAGCGGCACCCAGATGCACACCCACCCGCTTCACGAGGAGCGTCATCTCGTAGGCGACCTGGCCGACGTCCGAGTCGGCGTCCGAGAGGACGGCGAGGCAGCTGCCGTCGCCGGCGGCCGTCACGAACAGGAAGGCGTCGTCGAGCTCGACGACCGTCTGACGGACGTTGCCGGCCTCGAAGTGGCGTCCCACGCCCTTGGCAAGGCTGTGGAATCCGGAGGCGACGGCGGCCAGGTGCTCGCTGTCCTCCCTGGTCAGGTCCCTGGACAACCCTGTCGGCAAACCGTCGCCGGAGAGCACGAGGGCCTTGCGGATACTCGCGACGCGGTCCACCAGGTCGTCGAGGAGCCAGTTCAGCTCCCCCTTGTTGGCTGCGGTGTGGCCGGTCGCCTTCGGTGCGGTCATCGACCGTCCCCCTCTGTCGTTCCTTGTCGTGCTGTGCCGCTGTGGGCGGCGTCGCCCGCTGCGTTCTCCTCGCGGCCGCGCTGCCAGCCGCGCTGGAGCGAGGCCATACGGCTGCGTACTTCGTCGGCGTCGCGTTCGACGGGCTCGGTTCTGTCCTCGGTACGCGGCTCGGACCCCCGCTTCAGCTGGGGTGCCAGGTTGGCCTGGCGGACGCGCCGGGGCAGCGGCGCAGTGCCGGAGCGAGGCTCGTCCGGTGCGGAGCCGGGACTCTGTCCCCGTCGTCCGGAGCCGGGAGTCGACCCGGTCCCCTGCGGCATGGCAGCGGAAGCGGTCACCTGGCGCGCGGGCCCGCCGGTGGACTCCGGCCCGGGGCCCGGCCGACGGTCGGGGCCGTCCGGGCCACTCGAGGCGATCTCCGCGCGGCGTGTCCGCGTGGAAAGAGTGGGCGGTTCCGGCCCGGTGCCGGACGAGGCCGGCGATTCCATGCGGTCGTCGTTCCGCCCGGCCGCACCGATGCCCCGGCGGCCGGACTCCGCACCCCGACGGCGGGCCGGCAGGGGTGGCGGTGCGTCCGGCTGGGTTTCACCTCGCCGGCTGCCGGTCGAGGAGCCTTCGGTGCGGCGGCGGACCGGAAGCGCGGTCGCGGGCTCCGGCCCGGACCGGCCCGTGGCCCCGCCGCTCACGGAGGCGTCGCCCCGGCGACGCGAAGGGAGCGGGGCGGTGCCGTCCGGCTCCGCTCGACCGGTGCCCGAGGTGGTCTCCTCCTCGGTCTTCCCTCGCCGGGGGCGCTGCTCGGTGACCGGGCGCCCGTGCGAGCTGACCAGCTTCGGGGTGTGGCGGCGCGGCAGCTGGACCGGGGCGTTCGGGTCGTCGTCGGTGTCGGTCCGGTCGTGTGCGCTGTGGGCGTCGGCGGCCTGGCGCGGATCGGCGCGGCGGCCGGCTGCCTCGTCCTGGGCGCGGGCGAGGGGCCGGGGGCGGAACAGAGCGCCGTGTTCGCTGTCCTCGTCATCGAGCGCGCCGGGGAAGCCGCCGATGGCGTCCAGGTCGACGGGCGCCTCCAGCTCCACCGGGCCGTCCAGGAGGGAGGCCGGCAGGCCGGGCCGTTGCGCGGGCCCCTGGGACAGCGCGGCGCGGCGGCTGTCCTGCGGCTCGCTCTCCTTGGCCAGCTGGGGGCGGTCGAGCCGGAACCCGATGCCGTTCGTGTCCGGGGCGTCGTCCGTCAGCAGGGCGTCCGGGATGAAGACGACGGCGGTCGTGCCGCCGTACGGGGAGGGCTGCAAGGAGACGCGGACGTTCTGCCGCTGGGCGAGACGGCTGACCACGAACAGGCCGAGCCGGTCGGTGTCGGACAGCTCGAACTCCGGGGTCTCGGCGAGCCGGAGGTTGGCGTCCAGGAGCGCTTCGGCTGCCATGCCGAGGCCACGGTCGTGGATCTCCAGGGTGAAGCCGTTGGCGACTCGCTCACCCAGGACCTGGACGGCGGTGTGCGGTGGCGAGAAGACCGTGGCGTTCTCGAGGAGTTCCGCCACGAGATGGGTGATGTCGGCGACGGCCGGGCCGGTGACGGCGATACGCGGAAGGCGGCGGACCTCGATGCGCTCGTAGTCCTCGACCTCGGCGACGGCGGCGCGTACGACGTCCATGAGCTGGACGGGCTTGCGCCACTGCCGGGAGGGCGCGGCGCCGGAGAGGATCACGAGGCCCTCGGCGTGCCGGCGCATGCGGGTGGTCAGGTGGTCGAGGCGGAACAGGTCGGCGAGTTCCTCGGTGTCCTCGGTCCGGCGCTCCATGGCGTCGAGCAGGGTGAGCTGCTTGTGGAGCAGGACCTGGCTGCGGCGCGCGAGGTTGACGAAGACCTCGGAGACGCCGGCGCGCAGCTCGGCCTGCTTGACGGCGGCTTCGACGGCGGCGCGCTGGAGGGTGTTGAGGGCCTGGCCGACCTCGCCCATCTCGTTCTTGTCGTACTCGAGGCGCGGGACCTCGGTCTCGACGTCGACCTGCTCGCCGGCCGACAGCCGGCGCATCACGCTGGGCAGCCGCACTCCGGACGCCTCGTGGGCCTCCAGCCGCAGCTGTCGCAGGTCACGGATGAGGGTGCGGCCGACGCGGACGGACAGGAAGAGGGAGACCAGGAGAGCGAGCAGGCCGAGCACGCCGGCGATGACCGCCTTGGCGATGACGCCCATGGCCACCGGTTCGACGCGGTTCTGGTAGCGGTCGTTGGCCTGGTCGTTGAGCGTGCCGAGTTCGTCGAGTACGTTGCCGGCCGCGCTGTCCCAGCTCTTGGCGGTGACGCCGCGCGGGGTTCCGTCGGCGGATGAGACGGCCGCCTCCTCGGCCACGCGCAGCGGAGCGGTGGAGGCGTTCTTCCAGAAGCTCTCGTAGCGGTCGCGTTCCGAGACGGGCAGCAGCGGGAGGTTGGTGTCGTACATCAGGGTGCGCTGCGCCACGAGGTCGGAGATATCACGCTCTTCGGAGCGCGAGATCTTGCCGACGATCAGGGCGGAGCCGAGCAGGGCGTCCTCGCGGGAGAGCAGTTCGCGGGCGCGTGCGACATTGACCAGCGCGCGGTACTGCTTGTCCAGTTCCACGTTGTCGACGACGTGGAGGTTGGCGAGCAGGACGTAACACGGGTCGACCAGCCGGTTGTAGAGGTCGAGGGCCTGGGAGCGGTTGACGGTGCCGTCCTCGACACTGCGGCGCAGCGACTCGATGCCCTCGAAGGCGTCCAGGACCGCGGTCAGCCGCTCGTCGGTGTCCGCTCCCATCGCGTCGCGCACGTCCGGATTCCGCGCGTTCTCACGGATGCTGCCGACGGCCTCGTCGGTGGCGGTCCGGCTGCGCCGGAGTGCGGCGAGCCCGTCGGAGGCACGGGGGTCGGCGAGGTAGACCAGGGTCTGACGACGCTCCTCCTGGAGGACACGGACGGTGTCCTCGATCGGATAGCCGATCTTCTCCACCACGGACGACACGTTGAACAGGTCGCCCGCCTCACGTCCCGTGAGCACCGTGGCGAAGGCCCAGATCGCGGTGAGGGACACCAGCGGCACGAGAAGCAGCGCCACGATCTTCCGGCGGATGGACTTCCCGCGAAAGCGCATGGCCTCCCCCAGCTCGGGCCCCCGGGCTACCGGGGGTACACATGTGCGTCAACAAACGGCGCGAGCCTACTACCGACGCCCAGGGAACTCGAAAGCCGGTCCGGAAGGTGAACTTCCGCGCCACGCACGAGGCATGTGGAGTTGTCCGGGCATTGCGGGAGTTGTCTCCCCGAAACCGATCGCGGTCGCGTGGGTCAAGGCCCCTGGACCGCCTGAGCGGTTGGCTGAAATTTTTCGGTTTCGGGGAATCTTCGTGGGGGGTTGTTCGTCCTTCTCTACGGGAAATGGGGGCGGAATCGGCCACAGGAGCCGCATCCCGCCCCTGGGCGGCGTAAAGCAGCGCAAGCCGGGCAGCCACTGGGGAGCAAGGGTCTTCGGATGTGAGCGAGCAGTCTGCCGGCGGTGGGGAGTGACACGGTGATGGGCACGGCGGAGCGGCGCGGGGCGCCCAGGGCGGGTGGGGGGCATGTGACAGCGCATCAGGATGCCGAAGCGACTGATCGCGACAATCGGGCTGACGAGGCGGAGAGCACGGCGCGAGAGGCAGGGCCGGCTCGCGAGGCGGGCCCTGACGTGCGAGAACAGCAGTACTACCGGCCCCTGTGGGTCGAGGAGCCGGCGCGGCGGCGCCGGTTGCCGGATCCGGTGCGGACGGCTGCCGTGCGGTCGGTCCTTCTCGTCGCTCTGACTCTGATACAGGCCATGGTGGCCTTCCTGTGCACGATGGCCGGGTCGTGGTTGGCGTTCCCGATGGTGATCAGCAGCGTGGTCAGCACGATCGTGGCGACCTGGGGAGCGCTCGATGTGTGGGTGACGCGTCAGGTCTGGAACCAGCGCAACGGCGTGGTGTCCATGCCGAGCAGCACGGCACGGACGCTGCGACGCGAGCGCCGCCGGGCCCGACGGCAGGCGCGCGCAGCCGAGCGGGCGCAGGAGCGCATACGCCGGCGGGGCGGGGCTGGGCAGTTGTCCCACTCGTGAGGGACCACGGGCAGTTGTCCGTCGTGAGGGGTGACGGGCGGTCGTTCCCGTGAGGGGTGAAGGCCGGGGCTCTGGTGATGCTGATCCTCTGGCGCAACACCCGTCCCACACCCCAGGGTTGGTTCGACCGACCGAGCCCGCCCTGAGGAGCGCCCCTTGAGGAACCGCCCATGAGACCGACCGCGCAGTCCGCAGAACCACACGGCCAGGACGACGCCGAACTCACCGAGTTCGGCTACAGACCCGAACTCAAACGCACCCTCGGCAACTTCCACACCTTCGCCGCCGGGATCAGCTACATCTCGATCCTGACCGGCACCTTCCAGCTGTTCTACTTCGGTTACGGCAGCGGCGGCCCCGCCTACTGGTGGTCGTGGCCGATGGTCTTCGTCGGCCAGTTCATGGTCGCCCTGTGCTTCGCGGAACTCGCCGCCCGCTATCCCGTCGCCGGCTCGGTCTACAACTGGTCGAAGAAGATCGGCAATCCACATCTGGGCTGGCTCGCCGGCTGGATGATGCTGATCGCCTCGATCGTGTCCATATCGGCCGTGGCACTGGCCTATCAGCTGACGCTGCCCCAGATCTCGTCTTTCTTCCAGTTCGTGGGGGACGGCACGGGTACGTACGACGTGGCGACCAACGCGGTCATCCTGGCCGCGGTGTTGATCCTGTTCACCACCCTGGTGAACGCCTTCGGCGTCAAGTTGATGGCCAGGATCAACACCGCGGGCGTGTTCATCGAGTTGATCGCCACTGTCGTGTTGATCGCCCTGTTCGCGGTCCACATCACGCGTGGTCCGCAGGTCGTGATGGAGACGCACGGCACCGGTGCCGGCTACGGCAACGGGTACCTCGGTGCCTTCCTGGTGGCCTCGCTGGCCTCGGCGTACGTCATGTACGGCTTCGACACCGCCGCCTCGCTCGGCGAGGAGTCCCTGGACCCGACCCGCAACGCGCCGCGCGCCATCATCCGGGCCATCGTCGCCTCCTTCGTGCTCGGCGGCCTGATCCTGCTGCTCGCGCTGATGAGCGTCTCCAGCCTGAAGGGCGAGAAGCTGTCCACGGACGGCTTGCAGTACATCGTCCTGGACGTGCTGGGTCCGACGGCCGGCAAGGCGATGCTGTGGTGCGTGCTGATCGCGGTGACGGTGTGCGCCCTGGCGGTGCACACGGCGGCGGTCCGGCTGGCGTTCGCGATGGCCCGCGACAACAACCTGCCCGCGTCCTCGCGGCTGGCCAAGTGCCATCCGCGCTTCCAGACGCCGGTGCTGCCGACCGTGATCATCGGGATCCTCGCGCTGGCCATCCTGGTGGTCAACATCCGCCAGCCGCAGATCTTCACCGTCGTCACCAGCATCGGCATCATCATGATCTACCTTGCCTACCTGGGCGTCACGGTGCCGCTGCTGGTCGCGCGGCTGCGCGGCACGTGGCAGCCCGCGGGCGAGGGCCGGTTCTCGCTGGGCCGCTGGGGACTGCCGGTCAACATCGTGGCCGTGCTGTGGGGCACGGCCATGACGCTCAACCTGATCTGGCCGCGGGCCGCGGTCTACAACGCCACGGCCCCGTACCACTGGTACCTGCGCTGGGGCGCGGTGCTGTTCGTCGCCGTCATCGCGGGCGGCGGCTTCGCCTACTACTGGTTCGTCCAGCGGCACCGGACCGGCGTGCTCGCCGAACACCGTTCGGACGCCGGGGCCGCTGCTCCCCTCACCGCCCCGGCGGCCGACTGAGGAGGGTTCTAAGGCGTCGTGGACGCGGGGCGTTTGTACATCCTGGTCGCCGTGATCTCGCTGTGTACCGCCTCCCCCGCCTGGGGCTGCTGCGGCAGCCCCGGGCGGAGGTGTTCCTCGACGCTGATGTATTTGAGGCCGGCCCTCAGGTCGGCGTCGTTGCGCATGCGGATGACCAGGGGGAACTCGGCTAGCGCCGTGGTGTCGAACAGGCCCGTGGTGTAGAGGAGCTGGACGCCCAGGGCGTCCGACACCGCCCGCTGGAGTTCCAGCAGGTAGGTGGCGTTGGCCCGGCCGATGGGGTTGTCGAGGAACAGCGTGCCGGCGTGCCGGTGCTTGTCCCGGCCCCGGTCGTTCGAGCGCAGCGCGGCCATCGTGCAGTACAGGGCGATCGCGGCGGTGAGCAGCTGGCCGCCGGAGAAGACGTCGCCCATCTGGCCGACGGGGACGCGCTCGGCCCGCAGCACCGCGTCGGGCTTGAGGATCTCGACGGCGACGCCCTTGGGCTGGAGCGCCGCCGCGACGCCCCGCAGCAGCAGGGACATGCCGTCACGCCGCAGGTCGGAGTTCTTCTTGACGGCGGCGCGGGTCGCCTCGTCGATGACCTCGCCCAGCCGCTCGGTGAGCGTGGCCTGGTCGGGCTCCTCGAAGCGGATGCGGAGGAACTCCTGTCCCGACCACTCGCCGAGGCCCTCCGGAAGGCGGGAGAGCCGCTGGGCGGAGCGCAGGGTGGCCAGGGCCGATTCGACCAGGCCGCGCAGGCGGTCCACGATCGAGTCGCGGTTGCGCTCCAGTTGCTCCAGCTCGTCGGTCAGGACCCGGAGCCGGGGCGCGAAGGCGTCGGCCCACTTCTGGGCGTGCTCGGGCAGCGCGGAGGCGGGTAGTTCGCGGATCTGCTGCCGTGCCGGGGTGCGGACCTGCTCGTAGCGCGTGGAGTTGGCGTGCCGGACGAGGATGTCGCTGGCCTCCCGGACGGCGGCCTCCGCGGCGGACAGGTCGGCGGCGCAGCCGCGCAGGGAGCGGCGGGCCTCGGCAGCCGACTGCCGGGCCTCCTCCGGACTGCCGGGGTACGGCTCGGTCTCCTCCTGCTCCTCGTCCGTGGTGTGCTCGCGCAGCAGGTCGCGGAGCATGGCGGCGATCTCGTCGAAGCCGCTCGCCGCGTCCTCGGCGGCCCGGTGGGCGTCGAGGAGCTCGGCGTGCGCCTCGCGGGCCTGGTTCAGCGCCTCGGTGTGGGAGGCGAGTTCGGCCGTGGCGGTGCGCAGCAGGGCCTGTGCGTGCTCGGCGTCGCGCGGCTGGAGGTCTTCGGGGAGGTCGGTGTGGGCCTCGCCGTCCTCGGGGGCGTGCCGTTCGGCCTCGCCGCGCAGCCGCCCGAGCTGCTCACTCGCGCTCGACATACGCGTCTCCAGGAGCTGCACCAGCTCCTCGGCACGGGCGGCGGCGGCCTGGCGGCTGGGTCCGTCGGAGCCGTCGGGGGATTCGAGGAGCTGTTCGGCGCGCGTACGGACCTTGTTGCTCAGCCGGTCCAGCTCCGCGCGGGCCGCGCTCTCGTCGCTCTCCGCACGGGCCTGCTCGGCCCGCAGATCGGCGCCGACGCCGACCTTCTCGTACAGCTGCGACGCCGCCCGGTAGGCCTCGCGCAGCGCGGGCAGGGAGGCCTTCGGGGTCTGGGCGTCGTCCTCGGGTACGTCGTCTGGGGCGCCGGCGATCTCGGAGCGCTCGGCGCGCAGCGCGCGGGCGGTGCGGCGGGCGTCGTCGGCGGCGCGCTGGGCGGCCCGGCGGTCCTCGTCGGCGGCCCGGGCCCGCTCCAGGCAGGCCTGGGCGCTCGCCTCGGCCTCGGCCGCCTCGTCGGCCAGTTCGCGCAGCTTGACCTGCCAGCCGGCCCGCTCACGAAGGCGGAAGGCGAGCCCGGCGAGGGCGTCGGCGGAGCGGCGGGCCTTCTGGGCGGCCTCCTGCCGCTCGTCGCGCACGCGCGCGGCCTCGGCGGCGGCCTCGTCGGCCTCGGCCCGCACGGTGCGCGCCTCGGCCAGCTCGGCTTCCGACTCCTCGGCGAACGCGCGGGTGTCGTGCGCGGCCTGGGCCAGCTCGGCCAGCCGGCCGGCCGGGCAGCCGGTGCGCCAGGAGGCGAGCCGGGCGGCCAGCTCCCGGTCCTTGCCGAGCCGGGCGGCGAGCGTGCGGATCTCCTCGTCGCGCTCGGCCGCCCGGGCGCGCAGCGCCTGGCGCTCCTCGTCCGCGGCGTGCTCGTCGTGCATGGCCGGGTTCGGCGGGACGAGGAACACGTCGCCGCTGTCGGTGTCCGGGGCGGGGGTCGGGGCGAGCAGGGCGGCGGCCGTGCCGACCGCCACGGCGGACCGGGGCAGCAGCGCCGCGTCGCCCAGCGCCTCCCGGGCGCGGGCGTGGGAGTCGGGGTCGGTGATGATCACGCCGTCGACCACTTCGGGCCGGGCGGCCAGCACGCGTGCGTGGTCGGCCGGGTCGACGGCCTGCGCGAGATAGCGCCAGCCGGGCAGCGCGGGGATGCCGTGCTCGCCGAGGAACTCGACCGTGGCCAGCACGTCGGGGCCGGGGGGCAGCAGCCCGCCGTCACCGAGCGCGCCGAGGATCCGGGAGTCGTCGGCGGCGGCCGTACGCAGGTCGAACAGCTGCCGTTCGGCGGAGCTGACGGCGTCGTCGAGCAGTTCGCGCAGGTCGTCGGCGAAGCGGTCGAGCTCCTCGGGGCTGAGGCCCTGCTCGCCGGGGAGGGGCCGGGGGGCCGGCTCGCTGTCCGTGCCGTGCCGGGGCTGCGGGATGCCCGGGCGGGTCTCGGAGGTCAGGCTGAGCAGTTCCGCCAGCCGCTCCTCCCCCGCCAGCGCCTCGGCGGTGCGGCGCTCGGCCTCGTACGACCGCTCGGCGGCCGTCGCCGCGTCGGCCGCGCGGGCGGCGGTCAGTTCCGCGCGGGTCTCGGCGGCGGCGGCCTCACGCGCGTGCTCGGTGGCCCGGCGGGACGCCTCGCGGGCCGAGTCCCAGGCCGCGACGGCGGTCTTCTCGGCGTCGCTGGCGGCGAGGGCCGCCCGGGCCGGGTCGGCGTCGGGCGCACTGTCGTCGAGCCAGCCGGCCCGGACGGCCTCAGCGGTCTCCTGCTCGACCTCGGCGAGGCGCTGCTTGAGGTGCCCGACCTCGCTGCGGGCGCGCTGCGCCTGCGTGGCGGCGGCGGTGGAGTCCCGGTACGCGGCGTCGCTGACCTCCTGGAGGGCAGCGGAGCGCTCCTCCTCCTCGTTGGCGTGGCTCTCGGCGTTCTCCGCGGCCGCGTGCAGGGCCCGTACGAGGTCCACGGCGGCCTTGGAGCGGGCGGCCAGGGCCGGAGCGGCATCGCGCTCCGCCTCCTGGATCGCGGCGGACACGCGGGCGACGCGGTCGGCGGCGGCGCGGTGGCGCAGTACGGCCTCGGCCGCCTGCCACGCCGAGTACAGCGTGCGGGCGTCGGCGAGCTCGCGCTTCTGCGCGGCGGCGGACTTCTCGGCCGCGGCGAGGGCCAGCGAGGCGTGCCGGTAGGCCAGTTCGGCGGAGATCAGCGCGCTGCGCTCGCGGGCCGCCTCCGCGTGGGTGACGGCGTACGCGGCGGCGGTGACCCGCTGGGCCAGGTCGGCGGCCCGGGCCCGCTCCTGCACACCGCGCGCGGACAGCCTGCGCGCCAGGGTGCGGGTACGGCGCTCGGCTCCGGCGTGGATGTCCCGCGCGCGGGAGCGGGCATCGGCGGCCTCGACGATCCGTCCGAGCAGGTCGACGGACCCGGCGGTGAAGTCGCGCTCGGCGATCAGCTCGGCGCGCCGGCCGAGCTTGTTGCCGAAGCCGCTGACGAGGTCGGCGAGCCCGTCGGTGTCACGGGTGTCGGTGACGGCGCGCAGCAGCAGGTCGGTGAAGTCGGCGTCCTTCTTGACCGCGAAGAGACCGGCGGCCTCGCCCTCGTCGGCGTTCATCTCCCGCTGGTAGCGGAAGAGCTCGGGGTCGAGTCCGAGGTCGCCCAGGTGCTCGATCCAGCGGTCGTGGATCTCCTCCCAGTGCACCTCCAGGTGCGGGTACGTCTTGCCCGCCTCCGTGAGGGCGTCACGGAAGCCCTTCATGGTGCGGCGCCGGCCGCGCGCGCCCGACTGGCCCTCGACCGGGGCCCGTACGGCGGTGGACTCGGCCACGGGGAGGTTGTCGAGGCTCAGTCCGGGCCCGGGCCGGAAGGAGTACCAGGCCTCGGCGAACTTGCGCGGGTCGTTGGAGACCTGGCGCCCTCGCCACTCGCTGACCTTGCCGACGACGACGCACTCACCGGTCAGCACGTGCTGCCACTCCAGCGCGACGTGGCCGCAGTCGTCGGCGAGCAGGAACTTGCGCAGCACACCGGAGCTGGCGCCGCCGAGCGTGTTCCGGTGCCCCGGCAGCATCACGGAGAAGATCAGCTTGAGCAGCACCGACTTGCCGCCGCCGTTCTCCAGGAAGAGCACACCCGCGGGCGCGGGCCGGCGCGGCGGGCCGACGGGCTCCTCCTCGAAGAACTCCGCCTGCGTGGGGGCGGGGTCGGGCACGGGCTCGCCCACACCGCGCAGGTCAAGCACGGTGTCGGCGTAGCGCGCACCGGCGGGCCCGATGGAGTAGAGGCGGACCCGGGACAGCTCGTACATGGCGGACTCTCGTAAGGCTTCGTGAGGCGGGGAGTTCAGGAGGAGTGGAACGGCAGCCCGGCGTCGGCGACCAGCTCCAGGTCGTCGCTCTCCTCGGGGGGCAGCAACGTCGGCGTGCCGTCGGTGACCGGGACGACGCCCAGCTCCAGCAGCTCGGCCAGGGCGGCGCTGCCGGCCATGTCGCGGACCTGGAGCTGGTAGCGGGCGGTCGTGCGGTACGTGCCGCCGTTGTCGTCGCCGGTGCGCTGGAGGAAACCGGAGTCGGTGAGGAACGCGACGGCCTTGGCGACGATGCCGGTGGTCGAACCGGCGAGCCTGCGGGCGTCCTTGGTGGCCCCGGTCGAGCTGCGCCGCACCCAGATCCGCCAGGCGGCCTCCAGGCCGGGCGCGTCGGTGGCCGGGTCGGTGTTCTCGCCCTGTTCGGCGGCGCGCTCCTCCAGGCGGCGGCAGGCCTGGCGGACGAAGGCGTCGACGCCGTTGACCGTGACGCGGCCGATGTAGCCGTCGTCGGCGAGGTCCTCGGGGCGGGGGAACGCCATGGCGGCGACGGCGAGATGGGCGAGTCCGTGCAGGAACCGGTCGCCGCCGTCGGCGGACGTACGACGCGCGTAGTCGCCCATACGGACGGCGAACACCGAGTCCTCGGCAGCGGTCACGGCCATGCCCGCGCGCGGGGACACCTCCAGCACGATCAGCCCCAGTCCGGTCGCCACTGCGTCGGCGAGCCGGGCGAACGGCGGGTCCTCCCGGTACCGCCGCAGCAGGTCCGCGTACTCCTGGTCGCGGGCGGGCTGCAGCTTGGGCTGCAGCCCGAAGGACACGAGCCGCGCCGCGTCGGCGGCGTCGGCGGGAGTGACAGCGGCGGTGGCCGCGGGGGCCGCCCCCTCCGGCTCGCTCCACTCGACGTGCTCGCTCACGGTCGGGACTCCTTGTGCCGTTCGTACTGACTCATGCTGCTTCCGTCCGGTCCGCCGCCATCCCCGCCGCGTCCAGCAGGGCGGTGCCGACGATCAGGTCCGCCCCGCCGAACTCCGGATCGTCGAGCTCGGTCCCGTCGTCCACGGCGAACAGCAGCTTCTGCTCGCCCTGGCGGTAGGCCGTACCGACCGGCGGACTGGCCGCGTGCACCGCCAACAAGGCCACCAGGTACGGCAGCTCGGGGTCCTGCCGCCGGGCCTCGGCCAGCAGCCCGGACAACCGGCGCGGCGCATCCGCCGGCAGGTCGAGCAGCTCCTGCGCCGCCGCCATCTGCTCCTCGCTGAACCGGCTGTCGTCGGGCGTGGCGATGAGATCCGGCTCGGGCATCTCGGCGCCCAGGTGCTCCCGCTCCACCGGCGGCGTCAGCAGTATGTCGACCAGGTCACCGACCCGGACGGACACCGGGGTGCGCAGCCCGGTGCCGCGGGCGAAGTAGGCGTCCGTGACGCGAACGGCCTGCTCCAGCGGCAGCGGCAGGACGGGGGCGACGAGATGGCCGTACAGGTCGATCCCGGACGCGGCCGCGGGCGTGGCGAAGGCCTGCCGGTCCTGTTCGGCGCGGAACAGCGGGCCGGCTTCGAGCAGCCGGGACTGCAACTGTGTGTGCCGCCGGATGCAGTCCTTGACGATGTCGACGAGCTCGGCGGCGCGGCGCTTGTGCTCGGGCTCCTCGGACTCGTCACGCGCCTTGCGGATGTTCGTGAGGATCGCGTTCTCGTGGCGGTAGCGGTCGGCCACGTGCTCCAGGGCCTCGGCGATCATGTCGGGCACGGTGGTGAGCCAGTCCACCGCGCGCACGTTGCGCCGGGTCGCCTCCAGGGCGCGGCGCAGGGTCTCGGAGTACTGCACGGTGCGGTAGCGGGCCTGTTCGGCCGCGAGCTGCGCGTCGGCGAGCCGGCCGCGGCTGATCAGCACCTCCAGCTTGACCTCGGCGGCGATCTGCGCGCTGGTGACGTCGGTGTCGAGGGCGCCGACGAGGACGTTGACCGCCTCGTCCGTCGTCCGCAGGTAGACCGTGCCGCCCGGGCCCGGGACCTCCTCGATCAGCTTGAAGTCGTAGTCACGGCGCACATACGTGCCGTCCGCACCGAACGTGCCGTACACCGCGCGGAAGCCGCGGTCGACGCTGCCGACGTTGATCAGGTTCTCCAGGACCCAGCGGGCCACTCGCTCGTGCTCGGCGGCGGGTCGCTGCGGTGCCTGGGCGGCGATGCGCGGGATGAGACGGGCGACGATCTGGTCGTGGTCCGCGCCCGTGTCGAAGTCCATGTTGAGGGTGACGAGGTCGATGGCCGCGAGGGCGACCTCCGCCATGCCGTACACCGAGTACTCACCGGCGAGGTTGGCCTTGCGCGCGTCGAGGTCGTGCAGCGGCGCGGTGCAGGCGAGCGCGCGCAGGCGCCGCGCCAGGCCCTCGTCGGCGGCCGGCCCCGGTGCGGGGCGCGGCCCCGCGCTGAGCTGGGGCGGAACGCTGTCCGTCGATGCAGGCGAAGTCACGGTGCACAGACTAGGTCCTGGGTCTGACAACGACCCAAACGACGTGGGTGGGCGCAGTCAGCCGTCCTCGCCGACCCGCCGCCGGTACACCTCCACGACCCGTTCCAGCGAGTCGTCGAGGTAGCCGGCGAGCAGACGCTCGGCCTGGCCCCGGTCCCCTGCCTGAAGGGCCTCAAGAATCATGACATTTCGAGCGATGTACGGCTCGTGCAATCGCTGCGGCTCGTCCACCACGTGGAACGCGAGGCGCAGTTCGGCGAACACACTCCGCATCAACTCGTCGGTGCGCTCGCTCGCCGCGAGGGCGACCAGTTCCCGGTGGAAGTGGATGTTGGCCGTGCCCACCCCCTTCCAGTCGCCTTCCCGCGCCGCCCGCCGCCCCTCCTCCACGGCACCGGCGAGCCCGTCGAGGCCGTAGGGCGGCTCGCCGAGACCACGCACGACCGCGCACTCGACGAGCATCCGGGTGCGGTAGATGTCCTCGACGTCCTCCACGGTCAGGACCCGGACGAAGACGCCCCGGTTCAGCTCGTGGACGAGCAGGCGTTCGTGCGTGAGCAGCCGGAACGCCTCGCGCAGCGTGTTGCGGGAGACGCCGAGCGCGCCGCCGATGCTGTCCTCCGACAGCCGGGTGCCGGGCGGGAAGTAGCCCTCGGCGATCCGGCTCCTGAGGATGTCGGAGACGCGTTCGGCGGTGCTGGTGCGCCCCAGGAGAGCCCGGTCGTCGGAGAGGTCCCTCAGCTGCTCTGCCATGCCGGAATTCAATCGCAGATCACAAGAACGAACCAACATGGGTATTGAGGGATCGTTGAACAATCCTCTACGGTGCTGTGCACGGCTCGCTCCCGATGCGCCCGAGCTCACCCTCGGAGCACCCCACGGCTCAGCCCGAAGCACCCTCCGTCCCCCTCTGCGAGGTGCCCATGAGCACGCCCCCTCCACGACAGGCCCTGACCGACGACACACGCCCCGCGACCACTGAACCGACCTCGGACGACGGGGCGTTCGGCTGGCTGCGCGCCCTGGGCCCGCGCGGCCGGCGCGCGTTCGCCGGTGCCTTCGGCGGCTATGCCCTGGACTCGTACGACTACTTCACCCTGCCGCTGAGCATGGTCGCGCTGTCCGCCTACTTCGGCCTGAACAGCGGACAGACCGGCCTCTTCACGACGGTCACCCTGGTGGTCTCCGCGCTCGGCGGCGCCCTCGCGGGCGTCCTCGCGGACCGCATCGGCCGGGTGAAGGCGCTGATGCTCACGGTGATCACGTACGCGGTCTTCACCGTCGCCTGCGGCTTCGCGCCCAACTACGAGACACTGCTGGTCTTCCGCGCCCTCCAGGGCCTCGGTTTCGGCGGCGAGTGGGCGGTCGGCGCGATCCTCGTCGCCGAATACGCGAGCGCCAAGCACCGGGGCCGCACGCTCGGCGCCATCCAGAGCTCCTGGGCCGTGGGCTGGGGCCTCGCGGCGATCGTCTACACCTTGGTCTTCTCGCTGGCCGGCGACGACCTTGCCTGGCGCATCATGTTCTGGACCGGGGCACTGCCCGCGCTGCTCGTCATCTGGGTGCGGCGCAGTGTGCACGATGCGCCCGAGGCCGCCGCCGCTCGGGAACAGAGTGCGGAGAAGGGCTCCTTCACGGCGATCTTCAAGCCCGGCCTGCTGCGGACGACGATCTTCGCGGGGCTGCTCTCGACGGGCGTCCAGGGCGGCTACTACACGCTGGCCACCTGGGTGCCGACCTACCTCAAGTCCGAGCGCGACCTGTCGGTCGTCGGCACGGGCGGTTATCTGACGTTCCTGATTTCGGGCGCCTTCATCGGCTACCTGACGGGCGGTTACCTCACGGACAAGCTGGGCCGGCGGCGCAACATCTGGCTGTTCGCCCTGCTGTCGGCGATCTGCATCCTGGCGTACGCGAACATCCCGAGCGGCGCCAACACCCTGCTCCTGGTGCTCGGTTTCCCGCTCGGGTTCTGCATGTCGGCGATCTTCAGCGGCTTCGGCTCCTACCTGAGCGAGCTGTACCCGACGGCGGTGCGCGGCACGGGGCAGGGCTTCACGTACAACACCGGGCGCGCGGTGGGTGCCGTCTTCCCGACGACGGTCGGGTTCCTGGCCGACAGCTGGGGTGTGGGCGGCGCGCTGGTCTTCGGCGCGATCGGCTACGGCATCGCGGCGCTGGCGCTGCTCGGGCTGCCGGAGACGCGCGGGAAGGAGCTCACATGAACCGCACGGGCACCGACACCGGGGACCGTCCCGTCGTCCTCGTCGACGAGCACGCGCGCGCGTGGAGCCCGGAAACGGCCCGCGCCCGCTTCCGGGAGGGTCTGACGGGCCCCACGGCCGGGGTCGCGGCGGGCCACACCCAGGTCAACCTGATCTCGGTGCCCGCCGACTGGGCCTACGACGTGCTGCTGTTCTGCCAGCGCAACCCCAAGCCCTGCCCGGTCCTCGACGTCACCGACGCGGGATCCCGGACCACCGTGCTCGCGGAGGGCGCGGACCTGCGCACCGACCTGCCGCGCTACCGGGTCTGGCGGGACGGCGAGCTGGTGGACGAGCCGACGGACGTGCGCGCGTACTGGCGGGACGACCTGGTGTCGTTCCTGATCGGGTGCAGCTTCACCTTCGAGTGGGCGCTGAGCGAGGCGGGCGTTCCGATCCGCCACGTCGAGCAGGGCCGCAACGTCCCGATGTACGTCACCAGCCGGCAGTGCCGTCCGGCGGGGCGGCTGCACGGACCGCTGGTGGTGTCCATGCGGCCGGTGCCGCCCCCGCATCTGGCGGCGGCGATCCGGGAGAGCAGCCTGCTGCCGGCGGTGCACGGCAGCCCCGTACACTGCGGCGATCCCTCGGGCCTCGGCATCGACGACCTCGGCCGCCCCGACTTCGGCGACCCGGTGGACGCCGAGCCGGACGACATCCCGGTGTTCTGGGCCTGCGGAGTGACCCCGCAGGCGGCCGTGATGGCCTCGCGCCCGCCGTTCGCCCTCACGCACGCCCCCGGGCAGATGTTCCTCACCGACGCCCGCGACGAGCACTACCCCGTGGCCTGACAGGAGACCCGACTCGCCATGATCTCCATCGACCTGAACGCCGACCTCGGCGAGGGCTTCGGCCGCTGGCGGCTCACCGACGACGAACGGCTGCTGTCGGTCGTCACCAGCGCCAACGTGGCGTGCGGCTTCCACGCCGGGGACGCGGCCACCATGCGCCGGGTGTGCGAACTGGCGGCCGAGCGCGGCGTCCGGATCGGCGCCCAGGTGTCCTACCGGGACCTGGCCGGGTTCGGGCGGCGCGCGATGGACGTGCCGCCCGCCGAGCTGGCGGCCGAAGTGGCCTACCAGATCGGCGCCCTGGAGGTCTTCGCCCGCGCGGCGGGCGCCCGCGTGGCCTACGTGAAACCGCACGGCGCGCTCTACAACCGGGTCGTGCACGACGAGGAGCAGGCCGGCGCGGTCGTCGACGGCGTGCTCCTCGCGGACGCCTCGCTGCCGGTGCTGGGCCTGCCCGGCTCGCGCCTGCTGGAACAGGCCGGGAAGGCCGGACTGCCGGTCGTCACGGAGGCGTTCGCGGACCGGGCGTACACCGACGCGGGCACGCTCGTGCCGCGCACCCTGGAGGGCGCCGTGGTCACCGACCCCGACACCGTCGTGGAACGGTCGCTCGGCCTGGCCCGCTCCGGCGAGGTCGTCTCCCACTCCGGGACGCGGATCGAGGTACGTGCGCGTTCCCTGTGCCTGCACGGCGACACCCCCGGCGCGGTGGAGCTGGCACGCCGGGTACGGCAGCGACTGGAGGCGTCGGGCGTCCGGGTGGAGGCCTTCGCATGAAGGTCCTGCCCGTCGGCGAGGACGCCCTGCTCGTCGAGGTCTGCTCGGGCGACGAGGCCCAGGCCCTGCACGCCGAGCTGCTGCGCCGCCGCGCGGAGGGCTCGCTGTCGGCCTGCGAGATCGTGCCCGCGGCCCGTACGGTCCTCCTCGACGGCCTCGACGCCCCCTCCCGGGTGGCCGCCGAACTGACCGCCGCCGAGTTGCCGCCCGCTCCGCCACGGGCGCGTGCCGTGGTCGAGATCCCGGTGCGCTACGACGGCCCGGACCTGGCCGACGTCGCCGCGCACTGGGGCGTGCCCGCACGGGAGGCCGCCCGGATCCACGCGCGGACGGAGTTCCGGGTCGCCTTCTGCGGCTTCGCCCCCGGCTTCGGCTACCTCACCGGCCTGCCGCCGCGCTACGACGTCCCGCGCCGGGCCACCCCGCGCACGGCCGTCCCGGCCGGTTCGGTGGCGCTGGCGGGCCCGTACACGGGCGTGTACCCGCGCTCGTCGCCGGGCGGCTGGCAGCTGATCGGCACGACGGACGCCGTCCTGTGGGACCACGCTCGCGTGCCGGCCGCCCTGCTGTCGCCGGGCACGCGTGTGCGGTTCGTCCCCGTCGAGCCGGTGGGGCACCCGTGACCGACCGCGCGCTCGCCGTCGTACGGGCCGGGGCCCTGACCACCGTGCAGGACCTGGGGCGCCCCGGGCACGCCCACCTCGGTGTGCCCCGCTCCGGGGCGCTGGACCGTCCGGCGGCGGACCTCGTCAACCGGCTGACGGGCAACCCGCCCGAGGCAGCCGTGCTGGAGACGACCGTCAACGGCTGTGCCGTACGCCCCCGTTCCACCGTCACCATGGCCGTGGCGGGCGCGCCCTGCCGGGTCACGGTGGACGGACGTCCCGTCGCCTGGGGCGCGCCGGTGCGCGTGCCCGCCGGGGCTCTGCTGGACGTCGGACCTGCGATGTCGGGCCTGCGCAGCTACGTGGGCGTCTGCGGGGGCATCGCCGTCGAGCCGGTGCTCGGCAGCCGCTCGACCGACCTGCTGTCGGGGCTGGGCCCGCCCCCTCTCACGGACGGCACGGTGCTGCCTCTGGGCCGGCCGACAGGCGTGCACGCGCGCGTGGACGTCGCCCCGCAGCCGGCGCCACCGGCCGAGCTGGTCCTGCGGGTGACACTCGGACCGCGCGACGGCTGGTTCACGCCGGAGGCCCTACGCACCTTCGTCTCGCGTCCCTACCGGGTGTCCCCGGCGAGCAACCGCATCGGGCTGCGCACGGAGGGGGCCGCCCTGGAGCGGGCCCGGCCCGGGGAGCTCCCCAGCGAGGGCATGGTGCTGGGCGCCGTCCAGGTGCCGCCCGACGGCAGGCCGGTGGTGTTCCTCGCCGACCACCCGACCACCGGCGGCTACCCGGTGATCGGGGTGGTCCGCGCCGCCGACCTCCCGGCCGCCGCCCAGGCGGTGCCGGGCACGCCGGTCCGCTTCGTGGCCGTACGGCGCCGCTGAACCGGCCGGACCGCGTCGGTCGCCGCCGGCCTGTCAGGCCGCGTCCGGCTGCTCCGCCACCGACAGGGCGGCCAGCGCGGCGGACACGGCCGCGGAGGCCCGTAGGTCGAGTCGGGCGCTCGTGCCCCGGGCGCGGTGCCGGAGCTCGTCGGCGGCGAGTGTCAGGAGCTGCGGCAGCAGGTCGGTGCACCGGCGGGCCACCCAGCCGGTGCCCGCCGTGGCCAGCCACCACAGGCTCGCCGACCTGGTCGGGACGGGGAACTCCGGCTCGGGCGAGGGCGCGGGCCCCGTCGCGAGGCCGTGTTCCTCGAGCAGCGCGTGGAAGCGCAGGGCCAGCTGCCGGTGCCCGCGCTCTCCGGGGTGCAGCCGGTCCGCGCTCCACAGGGCGCGGTCCGTGATCCAGTCGCCCTCGCACGCGTGCAGGTGCACAGCTCCGTACCGGTCGGACAGGGCGTGGACGACCGTGTTCACGGCGCGCTGCCGCCGCGCCAGCGGGTGGGCGAGTGCCCCCGGCAGCCCCAGCATCGTGCCCGGGTCGGGCAGGCAGGCGGTGAGCAGCACCGCACCCTGCTCGGTGAAGGCCCCGTACACCTGGTCGAGCCGGGCCGCCACGGCCTGGATGTCGAAGGTGCAGCGCAGGGTGTCGTTGACGCCGATGACGACGGACACGAGGTCGGGCCGCAGGGCCAGCCCGGCGGGCAGCTGCCGCTCCAGCACGTCACGCGTCTGCGCCCCGCTCACCGCGAGGTTGGTGAACCGGGCGTGGCCCTGGGGAAGCCCGGCGGGTCCCTCGCCCGGCCCGGCGGATCCCTCGCTGGGCCCGTCGGGTCGGTCGGCGAGCCCGTCGGGTCCGTCGGCGAGCCCCCCGCGCCCGGCGGGCCCCTCGCCGGGCCCCGCGGATCCCTCGGTGAGCCCGGCGGCGAGCAGCGCGGCCCAGCCGCGCCACGCCCCGTCGCCGACGGGATCACCCACCCCCTCGGTCAGCGAGTCGCCGAGGGCCACGAACCTCGGGGCTCCCTCCGTCCACGGGCGTCTCATGCCACGCCCCCGGGCACGTACGGACGCACCGGGACAGCGGCGTCGTGCGCGGCCAGGAAGGCGTCGACCGCCGCATCCCAGCCGAAGCACTCCGCACGCGCGCGTGCCCCCTCTCGCCGGTCTGCCTCCAGCCGTTCCAGCAGCAGGTCCACGGCGTCCGCGAAGGCCTCCCCGTGGTCCGCCGCGACGGCCCCGGCGGAGCCGATCACCTCCGGCAGCGCGGACGACGCGCTCGCCACCACGGGCGTGCCGCACGCCATGGCCTCCAGCGCGGCGAGCCCGAACGTCTCGGCGGGCCCCGGCGCAAGGGCCACGTCGGCGGACGCCTGGAGCGCGCCGAGCAGCCCGCGGTCGGAGACGTGCCCGAGGAAGGTGACCGGCAGGCCGCTCTCCCGCGCCCGCTGTTCGAGCCGGGCGCGCAACGGCCCGTCCCCGGCCACCACCAGCACCGCCCGGCGTCCCCGCCGCCGCAGCGCCTCCAGTGCGTCCAGCGCCGTGCCGGGCCGCTTCTCCACGGACAGCCGCGAGCACATCACCAGCAGCGTCTCGTCCCCGCGCGCGTGCCGCGCCCGCAGCTCCGGGTCGCGCAGCGCGGGGTGCCGCTGCACCAGGTCGACGCCCAGCGGGGCACGGACGACATTGCGCGCCCCGATCCGCACGAACTCCCGCTCGGCGAACTCGGTGGTGCACACCACGCGCGCGTACGTGTGTGCCGTACGGACGTTGAGGGCGTCCGCGGCACGCCGGGCGGCCCCCTCGGGCAGACCCCAGGTGCGCAGCACGCCGTCGGCGGTCTCGTGGGAGACCATCACGGCCGGGACCCGGGCGCGTCGCGCCCACTTGCCGGTCCACCTGAGGGTCGTGCGGTCGGACACCTCCAGCCGGTCCGGCGCGAGCTCCTCCAGGAGCCGGGCCACCCGCCGCCTGTCGGCGAGCACGCGGTAGCCGCCGGTGCCGGGCAGCAGCGGCCCGGGGAGGGTGATCACCCGCCCCTGGTCGGTCTCCCGGTCGGTCATCCGCTCGCCGGGGACCACGAGGACGGGCTCGTGCCCCGCCGCCTTGAAGCCCTTGCCGAGTTCGCGCAGGGCGGTGCGCAGACCGCCGGACGCGGGCGCGACGAAGTTGGCGAGCCGGATGATCCGCAGCGACTGGCGGCTGCTGTCACCCGAACGCGAGTCGCTCATGCCGCCACCGCCGTCCTGCGCCCGGCGAGCACGTTCGCGTAGTGCCCGATCAGCTGGTCCCCGACGGCCGCCCAGGTGCGGCCCTCCACGGTGGCGCGCCCCGCGGCGCCGAAGGCGGCCCGCAGCCCGGCGTCGGCGGCCAGGGCCCGCACCGCGTCCCGTACGGCGGTCGCGTCGTGCGGCGGCACCAGCAGGCCGGTGCGCCCCTGGGCGACCAGGTCCAGCGGCCCGCCCGCGGCGGGCGCGACGACGGGCAGGCCGCTGGCCATGGCCTCCTGCACCGTCTGGCAGAACGTCTCGAAGGGACCCGTGTGGACGAAGGCGTCCAGCGAGGCGAAGACCCGCGCCAGGTCGTCACCGGTACGGCGGCCGAGGAAGGCCGCGCCCGGCAGCGCCTGCTCCAGGCCGGGCCGGCTCGGGCCGTCGCCGACGACCACGACCCGGACGCCCTCCAGACCGCAGGCACCGGCGAGGAGTTCGACCTGCTTCTCGGGTGCGAGCCGGCCGACGTAGCCGACGATCAGCTCACCGTTCGGGGCGAGTTCGCGACGCAGGGCCTCGTCGCGGCGGTCGGGCCGGAAACGTTCGGTGTCGACGCCGCGCGGCCACAGTTCGACCCGTGGCACACCGTGCGTCTCCAGATCGCGCAGGGCCGCGCTGGACGGGGCGAGGGTGAGATCGGCGGCGCCGTGCACGGAGCGGATCCGTCGCCACGCGGCGGCTTCTCCGGCACCCATGTAGGTACGGGCGTATCCGGCCAGGTCGGTCTGGTAGACGGCGACGGCGGGGATGCCGAGGCGGGCGGCGGCTGCCATGCCGCGCACGCCGAGGACGAAGGGGCTGGCGAGGTGGACGACATCGGCACGGTGCTCGATGAGGGTGGCGGCCAGGCGGCGGCTGGGGAGGGCGACGCGGACCTGGGGATAGCCGGGGAGCGGGAGGGAGGGGACGTGGACGACGGGGCACGGCGCGTTGGCGTCGGGCTTGTTCCCGGGCGCGGGGGCCGGGGCGACGACGACGGGGACGTGACCGCGATCGACGAGGTGCCGGGCGGTCTGGAGCGCGCAGTGGGCCACGCCGTTCACGTCGGGGGGAAAGGATTCGGTCACGATGACGACACGCATACCGGTGTTGTCGCCGTGCCGGACGTGGCCGCGTCAACGTGGATCTTTCCGGACGAGGAACGTCCTATGAGCGTTCTGAGGCGCACCCGCGCAGGTCAGGCCGCGTCCATGCGCTCCTGACCCGCGAGTCACCCCTCGTTCACCCGGGCGGCCTGATTCCGCCCTGGCGTCCTTGCACAAAGGGAGTCACACGCTCACGGCACAAAGGGAGTCACACGCTCACGCGGAGGGGGTCACACAGCGGTCTCCTCGGGACCGATCCTGCTGCGCACGGCCGTCTGGACCTCGGCCTCCTCGGCCGGGTCGGCGGCGAGCCGGCGCAGTCGCTCGACGACACGGGCGTCTCCGGTCTCGGCGTGCCGGGCGGCGATCTCGCGCGTGGTCTCCTCGCAGTCCCACAGGCACTCGACGGCGAAGCCGGTGGCGAAGGAGGGGTCGGTGGCGGCGAGGGCCCGGGCGGCCCGGCCGCGCAGATGGGAGGAGGCGGTCTCGCGGTAGATGTGGCGGAGGACGGGTGCCGCGCAGGCGATGCCGAGCCGTCCGGCGCCGTCGACCAGGGTCCACAGGGTCGGTGCGTCGGGGCCGTCGCCCCGTACGGCTTCCCGTAGCGCCGCGAGGACCAGGTCGCGGTCCTGCGCCCCGCCCCGGCAGGCGAGGACACGCCCGGCGGCGGCGCCCAGCGCGTCCGGCCGCCGGGCCCAGCCGCGCGCCTGGTCCACGGCGGCGAGGGAGCGCATGCGTTCGAAGGCGTCGACGGCGGCGTCCACGACGACCGTCGAGCCGGTGGCCACGGCGCCCTCGATGAGGCCGAGGGCGTCGGGATCGTTGCCGTCGGCGAGGTAGCGCAGGGCCGTGCAACGGGCTCCGTCACCGCCGTCCTTCGCCGCCTGGACGATCTCGGCCCGGTCCTCGGGCCCCGCCACGGCGGTGAGGCAGCGGGCGGCCGGGACATGGAGTGCGGCACCCCGTTCGAGGCCTTGCTGGGCCCATTCGAAGACGGCCTGCACGCTCCACCCGGGGCGGGGGCCGGCCGGCCGCATCTGCCGCTGCCAGCGGTCGAAACAGCCCGTCTCGTGGGCGGCACGCACGCGGGCGGCGACGGATTCTCGGGGGTCCTCGGCCCACAGCCGCCACGGCCGGGGTTCGAAGGCGTCGCGGACGGCTGCGGCCAGCTCGGCGTCGCCCTCCGGGTCGGCCGGGAACCGTGCGAGGACGGGCGCGGCGAGGGCGCGCAGGCCCGCGTCGTCGTCCCTGAGGGCCAGTTCGTCGAGGGCCCAGGCCCAGTTGGAGCCGTGGGCGGCGTACCTGCGCAGCAGTTCGAGCGCGTCCCGCCTGCCGTAGGAGGCGAGGTGCCCGAGGACGGCGAGGGCGAGCCCGGTGCGCGACTCGTCGGTGTCGAGGACGTCCTCGGCGTCGAAGAGGTGGGCCTCGACCGCGTCCAGCTCGCCGTTCAGGTCGAGGAAGAGGCGGGCGTAGTAGAGGGAGCGGTTCTCCACCTGCCAGTCGTGGCGGGGATCGCGCAGCACGCAGTGGTTCAGCGCCGCGAGCGCCTCGGGGCGCGGGGCGGTGAGCGCGTGCAGCGTGCCGTCGCCGCGGCCCCGCTGGAGCAGGCCGAGCAGCGTACCGCTGGGCGCTATGACCGGATCGAACATGGGAAACAGCCTCACATCAAGCGTCGACGCAACCGGGGACGTGTACTACCTGGCCGCGCGACAACACGTCGGAGTGCCCGCCGTTTCCTGCTTGCTGTAGACCATCTTCCTCTGCCTCTCGTCGGTGGCCCTTGCGGACCGCTTCACGGCCCGCGCGGTGCGGCAACACCTGCCCAGCCATCACGTCCGTGAACCACGCCGTCATGATGACTCGGCACTTCCGTCTGCCGCGACCGAAATTTCGGCGGCCCCGTCCCGCCTCCCCCGTTTTCGTTGTCGTTCCAGGTCAGACCGGCTCGCTCAGTGCTCGCCGAACAGTTCGAGCAATTCCGTCCGGCCGAACATCCGGGCGGTGTCGACCGCCGAGGGGGTGCCGGCGGACGGGTCGGCGCCGCCCTCCAGGAGGGCCTTGATGACGTCCGTCTCGCCCTTGAAGGCCGCTCCCGCGAGCGGGGTCTGGCCTCGGTCGTTCACCCGGTCGGCCTCGGCTCCGCGGGCCAGCAGCGCGCGTACCGCCTCGGAGTGGCCGTGGTAGGCGGCGAGCATCACGAGCGAGTCACCGCGGTCGTTGGTGAGGTTGGCCGGAACACCCGCGTCGACGTACGCCACGAGCGCCTCGGTCTGTCCCCGCCGGGCCAGATCGAAGATCTTGGTCGCCAGCTCCACGACCTCGGGGTCGGGGGCTTCGGTCATCGGCCGGACCGCCTCTCACGTCACACATCACGTCGGGTGCGTACGCCTGCGAGCGGCGCAGCCGTACGAGTGAATCGCCAGGGTACTGGCTCGCGCGGCACATGACCCGATGTGCCCGAGGTAAAGATCACCACAGACCTCGCCGAACGCAACAGCCCCGCGCGACCGATCCGGGGGCAGCTCCACCAGCCAGGGGAAATAGTACGAATTTCACCCAGTTGCACCTTTTATCGTATGGATACATCCTGTGAGCCTGGAAGTACTCATGGTGACTGTCCCCGCGAACCAGGAGACCTCAAATGATCCTCTCCATCTCAGGCGTGGTCCTGCTCGGCATCGTCGTCTTCATCTTCTTCCGCAAGGACGGCCTGAAGGCGTCGCATGCGGTCGTGACGATGCTGTTCGGCTTCTATCTGGCGAGCACGGCCATCGCCCCGAGCATCAAGGCGGGCGGCGAGAGCCTGGCGAGCCTCCTCGGCGGAATCAAGTTCTGACGACGCCGCCCCGTACGCATCCCGCCCGTAGGCACTCTCTGGAGGCAGCAGTGGCCCGGCGCCCCCTCCCCCGCATTCTGAGCAACGGCAGCGCGCAGCTCGTCCGGAGCCGGGAGCTGGCCCGGACGGCGGCCGACACTGCCACGGACGTCCTCCACCCGGTGATCACGATCACGCGCGGTCTGCGCCGGCTGGCAGCGGCCGGGCGGCGCAGATGGACCGACACCCCCAAGGAGAGACGGGGGGCGCTGCTGTTCCTGGTGGCCTCCGTGCTCCTGGTCGTGGCGCTGCTGCCGTACGGACCGCTGCTCGCCGCCGTCACACTGATGGCGGCTGCGGCATGGCAGGGCCGGGACCGCACGCCGGCGGCTCCCGACGGACCCGACGAGTCGCAGACCGAGCGCCTCAAGGCGCTCTACGAGGCACTCGTGCCGTACTTCTCCTCCGCCGAGGACCCCGAGCCGCTGTACGCCCACGGCGGTGCGTGGGACAAGGCCTTCCCCACCTACGCGTTCGACGGCGGCGGCCGGATCTCGCACCTGGTGGTCCGCTACCCGGCGTACTTCACCGACGGCGAGGCCGAGGCCCGTGCCCGGATCGAGCACGTGCTCGCGGCCAAGTCGGGCCGTGGCCGCGAATACCACTTCACGTGGGACGAGGAGGGCAACCAGTTGACGGTCAGCGTGCTCCTGCCGCTGCCCGTGGACATCGCCGCCCAGCGTTTCGTCACCGCGCCCGGCGAGACGGTCCTCGGCTTCACCGACCCCACCGAGGTCCGGCGCACGCTCCCCCTCACCTGCGGCGAGCAGCAACGGGACGTGCCCCCGGTCGTCTGGCGCACGGGCCTGCGCTCGACCGAGCCCCATCTGCTCGCCCTGGGCCAGCCGGGCAGCGGCACCTCGACCCTGCTGCGGTCCATCGCCCTCCAGGCCCTCCAGCACGGTGACGTGGTGATCGTCGACGGCGGCGGCACCGGCGAGTACGCATGCCTGACCGGCCGGGACGGTGTCCTGGCCGTCGAGTGCGGGCTCACCGGGGCGCTGGCCAGCCTGGAGTGGGCCGCGCTCGAGACCGAGCGCCGCCTCATCGCCGCCAACCGCGCCCATCAGGCGGGCCACCCGCCGCCAGACGACACCAAGCGTCCCCTGTGGATCCTCCTGGACCGCCCGACGGCGTTCACCCACCTGGCCGCCGCCGACGACCGCAAGGACCCGCAGTCCCTTCTCCACGTCCCCCTGCGGCACGGCCGCCCGGCGAACGTGACGGTGGTCGTGGCCGACCAGCTCGACAGCGTCGACACCCTCACCGACGCCGTGCGGCAGCATACCCGCGCGCGCGTGGTCCTCGGCCCGGCGACGGCCGACCAGGTCGGGTCCGTCCTGGGCGCGCCCCCGCACACCACCCCCGTCGACCAGGTCCCCCCCGGGCGCGGCTACGCCCGCCTGGGCACGGGCCCGGTCCACCGCCTCCAGGTCCCGGCCACACCCAACCCCTACGACGACGCGACGTCCGACGCCCACCGCCAGGCGGTACTGGACCTCCTGCCGCCCCGCACGACACCGGCGGACGGGGAGACGGTGCCCGACCCGGATCCGGCGCAGGGTGAACCGGATCTGGTCGAGCCGGAGCCGGTGGAATCCGAGCCGGTGCCGGTACTGACGGAACCGGCGGAACGAAAGCCCGTCCCGGTGCTGACGAAAGCCACCAAGACGTCCTGAAGAGCGCGGTCGGTCGGCCGATCACCGCGGCCGCCGACCCGGCCTACGCCACGAACGTCCGCGGCGACTCACCGGCCCCCACACCCCCGTCCTCCACGATCCGCGCCGCCGCGGCCAGCCGCACAGCCGCCTCCTCGGCCACCGCACCCCCCACGGTGAACGGCAACCGCACATATCCCTCGAACGCCCCGTCCACCCCGAACCGCGGCCCGGACGGCACCCGCACGCCCACCCGCTCCCCCGCCTCAGCGAGCCGTGACCCGGACAGACCGCCCGTGCGCACCCACAGCGTCAGCCCGCCCCGAGGCACCTCGAACTCCCACCCGGGCAGCTCCCGCCGCACCGCCGCCACGATCTCGTCGCGGTTCTCCCGCGCCTGCTCCCGCCGCACCTGCACGGCCTGCTCCCAACCCCCCGTGCCGAACAGCCAGTTAACGGCCAGCTGCTCCAGCACCGGCGTGCCGAGATCCGCGTACGCACGCGCCGCGACCAGGCTGCGGATCACGTCCGGCGCGGCCCGCACCCACCCGATGCGCATCCCGGCCCAGAAGGCCTTGCTCGCCGACCCCACGGTGATCACCGTCGAACCGGCCGGATCGAAGGCACACACCGCCCGTGGCATCCGCACGTCCGGGTCGAGCCACAGCTCGCTCATCGTCTCGTCGGCGATCAGCACGGTCC
Source organism: Streptomyces chartreusis NRRL 3882 (assembly GCF_900236475.1). Classification (GTDB taxonomy): domain Bacteria; phylum Actinomycetota; class Actinomycetes; order Streptomycetales; family Streptomycetaceae; genus Streptomyces; species Streptomyces chartreusis_D. The sequence continues at coordinate 7,483,096 of NZ_LT963352.1, read as the reverse complement.
CCGCGGACCTGGCCGCGTCGACCAGCCGCCGGCGCTGGTCCTCGTCGGCGAGCGCACCGGTCGGGTTGTGGAAGTCGGCGACGACGTAGGCGATCCGGGGCGCGGCGTCCCGCAGGACCTGCCGCCAGCGGTCCATGTCCCATCCGGAGAGCCCCTCGGCCATCGCGACGGGCACGAGCCGGGCCCCGGCCTCCCGCATCAGCTGAAGGATGTTGGCGTACGAGGGCGACTCGACGGCGATGCGCTCACCCCGCCCCGCGAACAGGTGGCAGATCGCGTCGATCGCGCCCATCGCCCCGGTCGTCACCATGATCTGCTCGGGCATGGTCGGTATCCCGCGCGCGGTGTAGCGCTCGGCGATCATCGACCGCAGCGCGGGCAGCCCGGCGGGATAGTCGCCGTGCGTGTGCGCGTACGGCGGCAGTTCCTCCAGCGCGCCCTGCACGGCCCGGGTCAGCCACGGCTCGGGGGCCGGAAGCGCCGCACAGCCGAGGTCGATCATCGAGCCGAGGGCCTCCGGCGGCAAGGGTTCCAGCCCGCGCGCGGGCAGCGGGTTCCCGGCCGGTACGGCGGTCCAACTGCCCGCGCCGCGCCGGGACTCCAGGAACCCCTCGCTGCGCAGGGCCTCGTACGCGGCGGCGACCGTCGTACGGCTGACGGACAGGGACAGGGCGAGTTCCCGCTCGGCGGGCAGCCGGGCGGCCACCGGGACACGCCCTTCGAGCACCAGCAGGCGGACGCCGTCGGCGAGCGCGCGGTAGGCGGGCGGCCGGCGCGTGCCGGGCCCCGCCGGGCGGTCCTGCTGGGAGTTGAGCAGCCGCGCGAGCTGTGCCGCACCCACGGCCGAGGTCCACTGCGCCATGAGAATCAGTCCACCTTCCCCGGATTGGCCATGGATGGCCTCTCGATCCAAGCCACAGGGTGTCATGCATCAGTCCACTAACCAACAGGGGGGCACATCATGTCCACGCAGCGGCGGCTCGCTCGGCGACTGACGCAGCTTTACGTCGGTCTCGCGCTGTACGGAGCGAGTTCGGCGCTCCTCGTCCGGTCGGGGCTCGGGCTGGAGCCGTGGAACGTGCTGCACCAGGGGCTCGCCGAGCGGACCGGTCTGTCGATCGGCGTCGTGCTGACCATCGTGGGCGCCGCGGTGCTGCTCGCGTGGATCCCACTGCGCCAGCGGCCGGGCCTGGGCACGATCTCCAACGTGCTGGTCATCGGCATGGCGATGGACGCGACGCTGGCCCTGGTGCCCGACGCCCACGGCTGGGTGCCCCGCGTGAGCCTGATGGTGGCGGGGATCGTCCTGAACGGCGCGGCGACCGGCCTGTACATCGCGGCCCGCTTCGGGCCGGGCCCGCGCGACGGTCTGATGACGGGGCTCCACCAGCTCACGGGCGTCTCGATCCGCCTGGTGCGCACGGGCATCGAGCTCACGGTCGTGGCGACCGGCTTCGCACTGGGCGGCACCGTCGGGATCGGCACCCTCCTGTACGCGGTGGCGATCGGCCCGCTCGCCCAGCTGTTCCTGCGCGTGTTCGCCGTCCCCGCGGCATCCGGCGGCAGCGCGGTCGTTGCCACGGGGCAACCCCGAGGAGCGATACTGCGTCCGTGACCTCGCGGATACGCCATCCCTACCTCGACCATCCCGGCCCGATCGCCTTCGCCCACCGGGGCGGGGCCGCGGACGGCCTGGAGAACACCGTGCGGCAGTTCCGGTGTGCCGTCGAGGCGGGCTACCGCTACATCGAGACCGACGTCCACGCCACCCGGGACGGCAAGCTCGTCGCCTTCCACGACGCGACCCTGGACCGGGTGACGAACGGCGCGGGCCGGATCGCCGACCTGCCCTGGCAGGAGGTGCGCCACGCGCGCGTGGCCGGGGAGGAACCGGTGCCGCTCTTCGAGGAACTGCTGGAGACCTTCCCGGACGTGCGCTGGAACGTCGACGTCAAGGCGGAGGCCGCCCTGCTGCCCTTCCTCGACCTGGTCGGCCGGACGCACTCCTGGGACCGGATCTGCCTCGGCTCGTTCTCCGAGGCCCGCGTGGTGCGTGCCCAGCGGCTGGCCGGCCCGCGCCTGGCCACCTCGTACGGCACCCGGGGAGTGCTCAATCTGCGGCTGCGCTCCTGGGGGCTGCCGGCGGCGGTGCGCCGCTCGGCGGTCGCCGCCCAGGTGCCCGAGATCCAGTCCGGCATCCAGGTCGTGGACCACCGCTTCCTGCACGCCGCCCACGCGCGCGGGCTCCAGGTGCACGTGTGGACCGTCAACGACCCGGAGAGCATGCACCGGCTTCTGGACCTCGGCGTGGATGGCATCATGACCGATCACATCGACACGTTGCGCAAGGTCATGGAGGACCGCGGCGTCTGGGTCTGACACCCCGGCCGGTCGCCCCTGCGCGTTCACGGGGAAGCGAGGACACGGGTGGGCACCGACACCGCGCGTCCGGAGGCGGCCGACGGGGCTGCGGGGCTGCGGCGCGAGCAGCGCGGCTGGTACTTCTACGACTGGGCCTGCTCCGTCTACTCGACGAGCGTGCTCACCGTGTTCCTGGGCCCCTATCTGACGTCGGTCGCCGAGTCGGCGGCCGACGCCGACGGGTACGTCCACCCCCTCGGGATCCCGGTGCGCGCCGGGTCCTTCTTCGCGTACTCGGTGTCCCTGTCGGTGATCGTGGCCGTGCTGGCGATGCCCCTGGTGGGCGCCGCCGCCGACCGCACCGGCCGCAAGAAGCCCCTCCTCGCGGCCGCCGCCTACCTGGGAGCCACGGCCACGACGGCCATGTTCTTCCTGGACGGCGACCGCTACCTGCTCGGCGGGGCGCTGCTGATCGTCGCGAACGCCGCGCAGTCCGTGGCGATGATGCTCTACAACTCCTACCTGCCGCAGATCGCCCCGCCCGAGCAGCGGGACGCGGTCTCCTCCCGAGGCTGGGCCTTCGGCTACGCGGCGGGCTCGCTGGTCCTCGTCGCCAACCTGGTCCTCTACACCGGGCACGACAGCTTCGGTGTCTCCGAGAGCACGGCGGTCCGCATCTGCCTGGCATCGGCGGGCCTGTGGTGGGGCGCGTTCGCCCTCATCCCGCTGACACGGCTCCGTGATCGCAGGTCCGGCGCGCGGGAGGCGGCGCTTCCCGGGTTCCGGCAGCTCGCGGCGACCGTCCGCGACATGCGCCGCCACCCGCTGACGCTCGCCTTCCTGCTCGCGTACCTCGTCTACAACGACGGCATCCAGACGGTGATCTCCCAGGCCTCCGTCTACGGCTCCGAGGAACTCGGCCTCGGGCAGTCCACCCTGATCGGCGCAGTCCTGCTCGTGCAGGTCCTGGCGGTGGCGGGCGCGCTGACGATGGGCCGGCTGGCCCGGACCTACGGGGCCAAGCGCACGATCCTGGGCTCGCTGGTGGCGTGGACGGTGACACTGGCCGCCGGGTTCTTCCTGCCGGCCGGGGCGCCGGTGTGGTTCTTCGTCCTGGCCGCCGGCATCGGTCTGGTCCTCGGCGGCAGCCAGGCGCTGTCCAGGTCCTTGTTCTCCCATCTCGTCCCGTCCGGCAGGGAGGCCGAATACTTCTCCGCGTACGAGATGAGCGACCGCGGAATGAGCTGGCTCGGGCCGCTGCTGTTCGGGCTCACGTATCAGCTGACCGGGAGCTACCGGGACGCGATCATCTCGCTCGTGGGCTTCTTCGTCATCGGGTTCGCCCTGCTCGCGCGGGTTCCGGTGCGGCGTGCGATCGAAGAAGCGGGGAATCCGGTTCCTGACAGGATTTAGCACTCGGCGTGAAAGGGCTGTAGTGTACGCGTTTGGCCTGCCAGGCGTACCGTTACTGCGCGTCAAAGATGCCGAAACGCTGGGTTACATCTGCTAGCAGATGTGACAAACCGGGCGCTGGTGGGTACAACAAGGGCGGCTACGACGGCGACGCATGACCCGGAACGGGACTCGGAACGGGAATCTTTACCGCCGACCGGACGTTGACCGGATGACGACGACAGCGACACCTGTCCTGTGGGCGACAAGCCCGGGAGGCACGATTCATGAGTGAGCGAGCTCTTCGCGGCACGCGCCTCGTGGTGACCAGCTACGAGACGGACCGCGGCATCGACCTGGCCCCGCGCCAGGCCGTGGAGTACGCATGCGAGAAGGGGCACCGGTTTGAGATGCCCTTCTCGGTCGAGGCGGAGATCCCGCCGGAGTGGGAGTGCAAGGTCTGCGGGGCCCAGGCACTCCTCGTGGACGGCGATGGCCCGGAAGAGAAGAAGGCCAAGCCCGCGCGTACGCATTGGGACATGCTGATGGAGCGGCGCACCCGTGAGGAACTCGAAGAGGTCCTCGAGGAGCGCCTGGCGGTTCTGCGCTCCGGGGCGATGAACATCGCGATTCATCCCCGAGACAGCCGCAAGTCGGCGTAAGTCCCTCCGGGGCCTGGCCGAAAGTTACAGCGCGTCAAGACCGCCGCGGGCGCCGTACGTGAAGTACGGCGCTCGCGGTTTTTGTCATGCGCTCCTGCGGCTACGGCCGCTGGCTCCCGCCTTGGGGGCCCGGGGCCGGCATCGCCGCCGGCGCCCGGACGCCGGGGCGCTCAGTGCGTCAGCGGGGGGCGCGGTCCCTGCGGCGCGTCGCCCCGGTCGTCACGGATGACCTCGCCCTGGACGACCTTGCCGTCGGGGCGGTGCATACGGGCCTGCTGGAAGGCGCCGCCCAGGGTGCCCGGGCCGGCCTCGCGGAGCTTGCGCTCGAAGGTGCGCTCCGCGGTGCGGCTCACCGCCTTCTGGACCGGAGGCAGCAGCAGGAGCAGGCCCGCCGCGTCCGACACCAGACCGGGGATCATCAGCAGCAGCCCGCCCAGCATCATCAGGCCGTTGCCCTCGCTGTTCGGCCGGGCCGCCGCGGGCATCACGCCGCTCTGCTGCCGTTGCAGCGTCTCGGAGAGGTTGCGGAAGGCCCGCCTGCCGGCCCGCTTGATGACGACCGAGCCGAGGATGAAGCCCGCCACCAGGACGAGGAACACCACCAGCCCGCTCGACGCCCCCGCGACCACCGTGAGCAGCCAGATCTCCAGGACGAGCCATGCGGCGAGCCCCAACGGCAGGAACGTACGCAGCCGTGAGCGCCGGGGCCGGGCGGGATTAGCGGGGGTCTGAGCGCCAGTCGTCATGTCTCCAGTGTGCCTGGGCCCGGCTCAGCGCGGGATAAGGCCCCGATCAGGTGTTTCTGTGAGCGGCCGGCGAGGGATGAGACGGGCCGGCTACGGCTTCGACGGCTTGCCGCCGCGGCCCGTGACCTTGCCGACCCGCTCCCCCACACCCCACGCCGTGACCCGCCACAGCGCCTCGACGAGGATGTCGCGGCTCATCTTGGAGTCGCCGAGCTCACGCTCGACGAAGGTGATGGGCACCTCCACGACGTGGTACCCGGCCTTGACCGCGCGGCGGGCGAGGTCGACCTGGAAGCAGTAGCCCTGGGAGGCGACCTGGTCCAGGCCGAGGCCCTCCAGGGTCTCGCGCCGGAAGGCACGGTAGCCGCCGGTGATGTCGCGCAGGGGCAGGTCGAGCGCCAGCCGGGAGTAGAGGCTGCCGCCCCTGGAGATCACCTCTCGGGACTTCGGCCAGTTCACCACTCGGCCGCCGGGCACCCAGCGCGAGCCGAGCACCAGGTCGGCGCTCTTCAGGGCGGTGAGCAGACGGGGCAGCTCCTCGGGCTGGTGGGAGCCGTCGGCGTCCATCTCGACCAGCACGCCGTAGTCGCGCTCCAGGCCCCAGCGGAAGCCCGCGAGGTAGGCGGCGCCCAGCCCCTCCTTGCCCTTGCGGTGCAGCACATGGACGTGGTCGTCGTCGACGGTCAGCTCGTCGGCCAGCTTGCCCGTGCCGTCCGGGCTGTTGTCGTCGGCCACGAGTACGTGCGCCTCGGGGACGGCTTCGCGCACCCGGCCGACGATGCTCTTGATGTTCTCCGCCTCGTTGTAGGTCGGGATGATCACCAAGGCCGTGCCGAGCGGGCCGAACTTCCTCCCCTGGGCTCCCGCCACGAGGGTCCCGTCGCCGTCGTTCACTGATGCCCCTTCATGTCCGTACGCAGGGGTCCACCATAGTGCGCCCGGCCTGCGATGACGTGACAGGACGTTCGAATGGTGGTGTCGAATCCGCAAGACGCGGGTAAGAATGCGCCTTCGGGCGCGAGCGTACGGCGGATGGGGGCCCGGCGCCCTTCGGGCCGACCTGGGACCCGCTGGCTGCGGATCGACCGAAAGCCGTTGTCTACTGAGCACCGGGCCCCACCCGGGGTCGCACCTCCCCGACCGGCCGGAACGCTGCCTCGGCGCCGCGCCGGCCTGAGCCTGGCTCCCAGTGGCGGTGCCCCGGTGCGGCACACCGTCCCTGACCCGGCGGCGCTGCGGCGAGTGCGCGGACGTTCCCCGGTCGGGCGTCCGGTGGTGGACTCGGCCGAACCTACCGGCCTCCTGCGGCCGCCTGTCAACAGCCGTTTGACCTGGGCGTTTTATGACAAAGCCCTGGTCAGTGCGGAGGATGCGCAGGTCGCGCGCAAGGGGCGCGGCGCACGATCGCGTGCGCGCCACCCCCGTAGATCACTCGCCCGGCCGTACGAAGACCGTGTGTCCGCCCACCACGGTGCGCAGGCAGACGGGCAGGTCGCGGCCCGGGGTCAGGTCGGGCAGTCCCGGGGTGCCGGAGCGCGGATCGGTCGACCAGCGGGCGACCCGGTCGTCCGGGGCCTGGACCACGAGTTCGGCGGTCCGCCACACCGCGTAGTCGGCGGGCGCGCCCGGCGCCAGGACGCCCGCGTCGTCCCGTCCGACGGCCCGCCAGCCGCCGCGCGTGTGCGCCGTGAACGCGGCGCGCACGGAGATGCGGTGCTCCGGCGTGCGGTGGAAGGCGGCGGCTCGCACGGTGCCCCACGGATCGAGGGGCGTGACCGGGCTGTCGGAGCCGAAGGCGAGCGGCACACCGGCGCGCAGCAGCGCCGCGTAGGGGTTCAGCGTACGGGCCCGCTCGACCCCCAGCCGCTGGGCGTACATACCGTCCTCGCCACCCCACAGGGCGTCGAAGGCGGGCTGGACGGAGGCGGTGAGACCGAGTTCGGCGAAGGCCGCGACGGTCTCGGGCGTGAGCATCTCGGCGTGCTCGATCCGGTGGCGGGCGGCCCGGATGCGGGCGAGACCGAGCTTCTCCGCGGCGGCCCGCACCCCCTCGACCACCGAGTCCACCGCGGCGTCGCCGATGGCGTGGAAGCCGGCCTGGAGGCCCGCCTCGGTACAGGCCACGACGTGGGCGGCGACGGTGGCGGTGTCCAGATAGGCCCGGCCCGTGTGGTCGGCGTCGGCGTACGGCTGGTGCACGCAGGCCGTGTGCGAGCCGAAGGAGCCGTCGACGAACAGGTCGCCCGCGGCGCCGGCCGCGCCCAGTTCCCGGGCCTTGGCCACGTCCTCCTCGGCCCAGTAGCCGACGACACGCGGACCGGGCTCCTCGGCGGCGAGGCGCAGCAGGTCGGTGAGGTCGTCGGCGGAGGAGATCTTCGGGCCGCCGCACTCGTGGATCGTGCCGATGCCGAGCGAGACGGCGTGCGCGAGGGCGGCGCGCTGGGCGTCGGTCCGCTGCTGAGGCGTCACGGCCGCGAACGCGGCGGCGCGGGCGGCGTGGTGGGCATCGGCGGTGAGCGGCCCGTCCTCGCGGGGGGCGCCGGGGACCATGTCGAGCAGGGCCGTGGTGACCACCGCCGAGTGGACGTCGATCCGGCTGAGGTAGAGGGGCCGGTGGCCGGTGGCCTCGTCGAGTTCGGCACGCGTCGGGGGCCGGCCGTCGGGCCAGCGGGCGGTGTCCCAGCCGTGCCCGAGCAGCACTCGGTCGTGCGGCCGGGCGGCGGCGAAGTCCCGTACGAGGGCCAGTGCGGCCTCGCGGGAGGGGGCGGCGGACAGGTCGAGGCCGGTGAGCGCGAGGCCGGTGGCGGTGGTGTGCACATGGGCGTCGGTGAACGCCGGAGTGACCAGCGCACCGTCCAGGTCGATCACCTCGTCGACCCCGTCCGCGAAGGCGTCGGCGGCTCCCTCCGAACCGACCCAGGCGACCTGCCCCCGCTCCACGACCATCGCGGTCGCGAACGGATCGGCGGGGCTGTGAACCTCTCCGCGACGGAGCAGGACGGTCTTGGGCGGGGCACTGGACTCACTCATGAGGACCAGTCTCGCGCCTCACCCCGACCACTCTGAACAGGGGTGAGGCACAACGGCCGAAAAGGGAGCCCCGGCGATCAGATCCGCGGCGGCCGCGCCTCGTACGGCGTCGACAGCACCACCGTCGTCCGTGTGGACACGCCCGCCAACGAGCGCACTCGCGCCAGCAGTTCCTCCAGTTCGTGCGGCGTCGCGACGCGCACCTTGAGGATGTAGTTCTCGTCGCCGGCGACGCTGTGGCACGCCTCGATCTCGGGCACGTCCGCGAGGCGGTCCGCGATGTCGTCGGGCGCACTGGGGTCGAAGGGCTTGACCGAGATGAACGCGGTCATGGGCAGACCGACGGCCTCCGGGTCGACGACCGCGGCATAGCCGCGGATGACGCCACGCTGTTCCAGCCGGCGCACCCGCTGGTGCACGGCCGACGTGGACAGGCCCGTGGCCTTGCCCAGGTCGGTGTAGCTCATCCGCCCGTCCTTGACGAGCAGCTGCACGATCTGTCGGTCCAGCTCCTCCATGGCGCAAGAACCTACAGTGCCGTTGATCTCCTCGGATACCTGAGCGGCCCGGGCCATGGCCGGTTCGTGATCTGGCCGGCGTCGGCCGTCAGCCGTCCGGGGGACAAACCCACCGCGGTGGGCACCTGCGCGCGGCATGTGACGAACGCCACAGGGCTCGAACAGTCTCCGTAATGTTCTCGTGATTACCGCCCAGGGGGGACGGGAAGTGCTTGCTGTGGTCGAGGCCGCAGTGCCTGATACGGCCCAGCCCGAGGGGGAGAACCCAATGCAGAGTCTTAAGCGCCCTGGTCGCACCGCACCCAAGCGGCAGCAGCTCGTCGTCGAGCCCGAGCCGGAGGGCGTCGAACCCGACACCTTCGACGACGAACTCGACGCCTACGACACGTTCGAGATGTACCGGGTCGTCTGCCCGGACTGCGCACAACCCATCGCCCTCCTGGCGGACGAGGAGGTCCTGCCGGAGCACGCGCTGTGCGCCTCGCCGTGGAACCCGTTCGGACTCACGGTCTGTGCCGGAACCGGCCGCAGGGCCACGGAGGCCCGGCCCGCTGACGAGTCCGTCGACCCTCAGGAGCAGGACACCGCTCTGCTGTTGACGCTCCCTCAGGGACTCGACTGGCGAACCCAGCCCTTCTCGCACGTCGGCGGCCCGGGCTCACGCCCCATCAGGGTTCCCGTCATGCGCCGCCAAGCGGCCTGAGCGCGGACCCTCTTCGCCCGCTCGCTCCATCCCCGTGACTGCCCCGCACCACGGCTCTCAGTCCGCCGTGGTGCGGGATCAGTGCGTCGGGATCCCTGAACGCACGCCCGATTCCGCCCTGGGGTGACCTGTCCGGCCTCTGTCCCGTTGCCCTGGTATGACCCCCATCTCCTCAGCGACCGGGCGTCAACGCCTCCTGTTCGTCCCGCCACCCGCAGAATCGGTTCGGCCGACCGCGCCGCGCTATCAGGACCCGCCGATCTACCGTGACCTGATGCGGGCCTGGGCCGAGCGCGGCCGCACCCTCCCGGGCCGGCACGACCCGGAGTGGATGCGGCTCTCGGCGCCCTGGCGGGGCCTCGACCAGTTCAGCGTCCCTCTGGACCCACGAGATGGCGGGCGATGACCATCCGCTGGATCTGGTTGGTGCCCTCGACGATCTGGAGCACCTTCGCCTCACGCATGTAGCGCTCGGCCGGGAAGTCCGCGGTGTAGCCGTAGCCGCCGAGGATCTGCACGGCGTCGGTGGTGACCCGCATCGCCGTGTCGGTGCAGTGCAGCTTGGCCATGGCCGCCTGCCGGGCGAACGGCCGGCCCGCGTCCCGCAGTCGCGCCGCCGCCAGGTAGAGCGCCCGGCCCGCCTCGATCTGCGTCGCCATGTCGGCGAGCATGAAGCGCAGCCCCTGGAAGTCGGCGATCGGCTTGCCGAACTGACGCCTCTCCGTCGCATACGAAAGCGCCTCGTCGAGCGCCGCCTGCGCCAAGCCGATCGCGCACGCCGCGATGCCGAGCCGCCCGGACTCGAGCGCGGTCAGGGCGATCGCGAGACCCTGCCCCTCCTCGCCGATGCGCCGGTCGTCAAGGACGCGTACGCCGTCGAAGTGGACCTGAGCGGTGGGCGAGCCCTTCATGCCCATCTTCTTCTCGGGCGGCGCGGCGCTCAGCCCCGGCGCGTCGCCGGGTACCAGGAACGCGGTGATCCCGCGCGGACCCTCCTCGCCGGTGCGCGCCATGACCGTGTAGAAGTCGGCGATCCCGCCGTGCGTGATCCAGGCCTTGGTGCCGGTGATCACCCATGCGTCGCCGTCGCGCACCGCCTTGGTGCGCAGGGCGGCCGCGTCCGAGCCGGAGTGCGGCTCGGAGAGGCAGTAGGCACCGAGCATGCCGCCGCCGAGCATCGCGGGCAGGTGCTCGACCTGCTGCTCCTTGGTGCCGTAGGCGGCGAGCGCGTAGGAGGCCAGGGAGTGCACGCTGACGCCGAGTCCGACCGTGAGGCGGGCCGCGGCGAGTTCTTCGAGGACCTGGAGGTAGACCTCGTAGGGCTGGTCGCCACCCCCGTGCTCCGAGTCGTACGGCAGGCCGAGCAGGCCGGAGCGCGAGAGCAGGGTGAACAGCTCGCGCGGGAAGCGGCCGGCGTCCTCCTCCTCGGCCGCCCTGGGGACGATCTCCTGCTGCGCGATGTCGCGGACGAGCGAGATCAGGTCCCGGGCCTCCTCCGTGGGCAGTTGCCGGTCCACCGGCTGCGGGGCGCGGTCGGGCATGGCGACGCTCTCCTCCCTGTCGGGCACTGGCGGACGGGCCCATGGGTGGGGGCGGCGCCGCCGGGTCGTTCTGGTGCCTGGCCGATGCTTGCAGTCCCGGGTCTCGGAAGCTGCTGACCAGCGGCTCTGCGCTGTGAGTATGCCCGATCGGAGGCATCTCGTCACCAGTTAACGACCGCTCACTTCAAGAAATACCCGAGTGCTCCCCGACGGGCGAAATTGGTCCGCACCATTGACCGAACTGGTCTAGTCCTCCTACTGTTTCGCTCCACCGATTCACCGCGTTCATGCCAAACGGCACGCGTTCCCTCTCCCCACGAGGAGACACCGGATGCACACCCCCCACCACTCCCGCTTCCGGGCCATCGTGTCCGCGGCCTGCTGCGCCGTCCTCGGCGCCGGTCTGCTGGCCGGCGCGGGCGCCTCCGCCAACGCGGCGACCTCGGCTCAGGAGGCCGCCGCCGGTACGAAGGCCGCTCCCGGCGCGACGGCCGCCGGCTCCAAGGTCATCGGGTACTTCACCGAATGGGGCACCTACGACCGCAAGTACTACGTCAAGAACATCGAGACGTCCGGCTCGGCGGCCAGGCTCACGCACATCAACTACGCCTTCGGCAACGTCACCGGCGGCAAGTGCACGATGGGCGACGCCTACGCCGCCACCGACCGGGCCTACACCGCCGCCGAGTCCGTCGACGGCGAGGCGGACACCTGGGACCAGCCGCTGCGCGGCACCTTCAACCAGTTGCGCCAGCTCAAGCAGAAGCACCCGAACCTCAAGGTCCTGTGGTCATTCGGCGGCTGGACCTGGTCGGGCGGCTTCGGCGAGGCCGCGAAGAACCCCGCCGCCTTCGCCCAGTCCTGCTACGACCTGGTCGAGAACTCCAAGTGGGCCGACGTCTTCGACGGCGTCGACATCGACTGGGAGTACCCGAACGCCTGCGGCGCCACCTGCGACACCAGCGGCAAGGCGGCCTTCCGGAACCTGATGCAGGCGCTGCGCGCCAAGTTCGGCTCGAAGAACCTCGTCACCGCGGCGATCACCGCCGACGCCACCCCGGGCGGCAAGATCGACGCGGCGGACTACGCGGGCGCCGCCCAGTACGTCGACTGGTACAACCCGATGACGTACGACTACTTCGGCGCCTGGGACGCCGTCGGCCCGACGGCCCCGCACTCCCCGCTGACCTCGTACTCCGGCATCCCGAAGGCGGACAACCACGCCTCGGCGACCATCGCGAAGCTGAAGGGCCTCGGCATCCCCGCCTCGAAGCTGCTGCTCGGCATCGGCTTCTACGGCCGCGGCTGGACCGGCGTCACCCGGTCGGCGCCGGGCGGCACGGCGACCGGCCCGGCCGCGGGCACGTACGAGCAGGGCATCGACGACTACAAGGTGCTCAGGACCAAGTGCCCGGCGACGGGGACGGTGGCCGGCACGGCGTACGCCAAGTGCGGGAACAACTGGTGGAGTTACGACACCCCGGCGACCATCGCGACCAAGATGAACTACAAGAACCAGCAGGGGCTGGGCGGCACGTTCTTCTGGGAGCTGAGCGGCGACACGGCGAACGGTGAGCTGATCAAGGCCATCAAGTAGGCCTGGGCGAGCCGGGGGCGGAGGGACCGTGACGGATCCCTCCGCCCCCGCTCACGCGCCCTGGCGGGCGGCCTCCGGAGCCGGGTAGGCGGGGTCGAGGTCCTCGATCGCGCGCAGGGCTCCGCCGAGGCCCTTCACCAGCAGCTCGCACATGGTCCGGCGGGGCAGTTCCGGGCGGTCGATCCATTCGAGCGTGGCGCCCTCGACGCCGCACACCCAGGCGAGCAGGCCCATGCGCGCCAGCGGGGTGACGTCGGCGCGGCCGTACGCCCCCTCGGCGATGGTGGCGACGATGGCCTCGCGCACGCCGTCACGGATGGCGTGCACCTCGGTGTCGAAGCCGACGCCGCCGCTGACGATGGTGCGGTAGGCGGCCTGGTTGTGCTCGGCGTAGCGCAGATAACTGTCGACGGTGCGCTGGACGCGGTCGACCGGGGGCAGTTCGTGTCCGCTCGCCGCCAGGGTGACCAGGTCGGTGACGGAGTCCTGGATGATGGCCAGGTAGTACCCGCGCTTGGACTGGAAGTAGTAGTAGATCAGCCCCTTGGCGACGTGCGCCTGCCGGGCGATGTCGTCCATGGACAGGGCGTCGTAGGACGTGTCGGCGAACAACCTCCGCCCGATTGCGATGAGTTCGGCACGGCGCGCCAGGGAGCGCTCGGTACCGCGGGCTCTGGGACGCGCGGCAGGCTGTGGACTGATATTCAATTTCGACCCTGGTTCCAACGGGCGGCGAGGCGGGACATCCGCAGTATGGCAGGCCGGAAAGCAGGGTCGTGGATCAGGTCACAGCACCTCGTGTCGGGTCACAGCAGCCCGAGCTGGGTCACGAGCATCGCGACCACCACGACGAGGGTCCAGCCCACGACATGCTCGACGATCTTCGGGCCGTCGTCCTGAGGACCGCCGGTGCGGACGCCGGCTGCGGTGGCTGAATGCGCGGTCATGGCTTCTCGCAGGTTCGGTGGTGCGGACGGACCTCTCCCGAGGTTCTCTCCACCTTGCCACCGGGAGCGGCATGTGCGGCCGAGAGCTTGCTCACACGCGCACACCCACGGCCGTCAGCGCCTTGCGCTGGGCTGCACTCGGGTGGGCCGGGAAGTACAGGTAGCAGACGCCGCCGGTGCCGGAGACGACCTTGCCGGAGGCGTTGTACCGCTTGGTCCGCAGCCAGATGTTCTCCCACTCCCGCCGCCGGTAGACGCGCCGCACGGCCTCGTTGGTCTCCGAGAAGGGATCGTTGGCGATCACGTCGCCGTCGGCCGTGAAGCCGATGACGGTCATCAGGTGCCCGGCGGTGCCGTACCCGGCGCCGGTCAGCTCCTCCTTCAGGAAGGACTGGGAGGTGATGGCCGGGATGCCCGCCGCGATCAGCGTCTCCAGGTCGGTGAGCGAGCCGAGCCGGGTGACCACGGCCTGGAGGTCCTTGAACGTGGCCGCGTAGGCGGCGTTGAACGGCCAGTTGCCGCAGCCGGCGTACTGGTAGTCGTAGGTGAAGCGGGCCGCGTGGCACACCTGCGGATCGGCGTACGACGGATCCACCCAGGCCAGTTGCTCCCGGGTGAGCCGGCCGCCCCAGTACTCGATGATCATCTGGGAGGACGTCGGGCTGCACCAGGCCTCGCCGCCGTTGTCGTACTCGGGGTACTGGCCCTTGTGGATCTCCTGCGAGTAGCGCGGGACGGCCAGTTCCCCGGCGAGGCCGGGCACGGACGCCGGGACGGTGAACCGGTCGGGTACGTCGGAGCCCATCGCGCCGAGCCGCCACACGGTGGGCGTGGCCTTGGTGCCGGGCTTGCGGTAGAGGGTCAGGCGCAACCGGTAGGAGGCCAGGCGCAGGCCCGTCGAGGGGTCGTCGATCGCCAGGGTGTCGGTCCAGACCGTGCTCTTGCCGTCGCTCTGGTCGTCGACCGAGGTGCGCCGGATGTCCTGGTCGCCCGACGCCCAGCGGCCCATGACGTACCAGGGGGTGCTGGTGCCGTCGGTGTAGGTGGCCTTGATCTCCGCCTGGATCCAGGTGCCGGCCGGGGTGTCCGCGTTCCAGGAGACGATCGCCTCCGTCGCGGGGACGGCGAGCCGGTGGGCCGGGGACGTCCAGGTGCCGTACTCCCAGCGGGCGGTGGTGCCGGTGTGCGGGTCCGTGTAGCCGGTGGTGCCGGCGGGCCTCGCCATCACCACGCCCGGGCGGGCGCCCGCGACGGCACGGGTGCCCCGGGCGGTGCCGCCACGCCAGTCGCCGTACGACGTCCAGGCCCGGTTGTCCACCGTCCGGACCGGGACCTCGCGGGTGGGCTCTGCGGTGTCGGTCGTCATGGGCTCCTCGGTGTCGGCGGCCGCCGGACCCGTGCCCGCCGCGACGGCGGCGGTGACCGCGGCGGCCAGGACGGTTCTGCGGGACGGCTGTTCGGCTCTGCGCATGGTGGGGACCCCCGGAAGTCGGAGTCGGACAGGGGCGGGGCAGGTCCGTTGCACGGTCGGTCGCACACATGTGGACCCCACACAGGAGCAGCACACATGTATGCGCCACATAGCAGCACAGCGCGCCTGGTCCCGCCAGCACTTCGGCCCGCGCCACGCCCACCAATATTGGCGTCGACCACTGGCACGCGCCGAGGACACCGTCGTTAGAGTGCTGCGCGAGATGATTCCGCCCTTCCGCCCCGCACCGGGACCCGCCGTCCGCGACCTCGCCTCCCTGATCCGCCGCCTCCCGCCCTCCTGCGGCCCGGTCCGGCTCGTCGGCGTCGACGGGCACGCCGGCTCCGGAAAGACCACGTTCGCCGAGCAGTTGGCCATGGCGCTGGGCGGCGCGCCGGTGCTGCGCCTCGACGACATCGCCACCCATGACGAACTGTTCGACTGGACCGGACGTCTGCAGGACCAGGTGATCGAGCCGCTGGCTCACGGCCGGACCGCGCACTACGCCCCTTATGACTGGCGAGCCCGCCGCTTCGGTGCGCCGCGTCCCCTGCCGCCCGCTCCCGTGGTCGTGGTGGAGGGCGTCGGCGCGGGGCGCCGGGCACTGCGGCCCCACCTGGCCCTTCTGCTGTGGATGGAGCTGCCCCGTGAGGAGGCCTGGGCACGGGGACGATCGCGGGACGGGGAGGAGCAGCGGGAGTTCTGGAACGGATGGGTCCCGGCGGAACGCCGGCATTTCGCCGACGATCCCTCGCGCCCGTTCGCGGGCCTCCTGGTACTCCAGCGAGAGAAGGGGTACGAGGTGGTTCCGGGGCCTGCTGGGACTGTTGGGCCGGACCAGCCCCTCACGCACGGTGACGGACCGCCCGCAGTGTGCTGAACCTGTGAAGGGCCTTGCGGGACAACTTGCCGGAGTGCTTCAACTCGGCTTGACCGGGGGGCCGTACAGGACTTACGTTCTCAATGTGCGGCCATTCGGAGCCGCCTACAGACGCGAAGCCCCCGGTTGTTCCCCCGTGATCGGGGGCTTCGTTCTGTCCTCTTCCGTTTTTCCGGGCGTTGCGGGGCGCCACGTGCTCACCCTCGGTCACCGTGCGGGCGTGTGCCGCATCCGCTCCCACCTCGCCGAACGCCTCGTGCGGCACCCTACGGGGGCGCCGCCCCCGCAGGTACGATGCCCTCGTTGCGACCTACGGACGGTTGCTTCGCGCACCTTGCAACTCCGGTCCGTGGCACAGCGGTTCGAGCAGGGCAGCCGGCTGGGGGGCGGCTCGTTGGCATACCGACGGGGGCACGGTTCGTGGGGGACGTGATGGACTTCGGCACGCAGGGCCCGCAGGCCCCGGCCGACCTCGCCTGGCTGCGAGGCGTGGACGCCTACACCATGGGCGCCTATCCGCAGGCGGAGGAGGAGTTCCGCGCCGCCGTGCGCATGGACTCCGGGATGGCCGACGGCTGGCTCGGGCTGCACGCGCTGCGCGTCGACACGACGACCGCGCTGCTCAGGATGTTCCGCCACCGGGACCGCTTCGGCGAGCAGCGCACCCGCTACCGCCGCGCCCTCAACTCCTGGTACTGGCTGGGCTGGTGGGTGCAGCCCGTGCTGGAGAGCCCCCGCGACCTCCTGCTCGCGCACGCCTCCCACTGGCTGGACGGCCGCCACGTCCCCGAGCTGGACCGCGCTCTCGCCGGGCTGCCGCCGGTGGACACCGACGCCCAGGTCCGCTTCCTGCACGCCTGCCGCGCCTATCTGGTCAAGGACTGGGAGCAGCTGGTCCGCCACACCGACCCGCTCCTCGACGACCCGATGCTCGGCATCGAGGCGGGCCTGTTCGGCGGCATGGCCCGGGTGCGCCTGGAGATGTACGGGCAGGCCGAACCGCTGCTGTCCGCCGCGCTGATGCGCTGCCGCAGCGAGCAGCCCCAGCGCAAGGAGCTGCGCTACTGGCTGGCCCGGGCGCACGAGGGCACCGGCCGCAGCGCCGCCGCACTCCCGCTGTACCGGGCCGTGCACCGCGTCGACCCGGCCTTCATGGACACCTCGGCCCGGCTCGCCGCGATCGCCGAGGGCGACGGGTACGACGAGGCGACGGACCTCGCCGCGATCACGCTCACCGGCGCCGGCCAGGACGCCGTCGACGGCCCGGACGGATTCGACCCGCTCTTCGGCGCCGAAGGCCGCGACCTGAGACTGCCCGATCCCGAACCGCCCGCCTCCGCTCCCCTGCCGCCGGTGACCGACCCGGCTGTGCGCTCGCGGACCGGCCCGGCGCCGTCACTGCCGGCCGGGCCCACCGACCCGGCGTTACTCGAGGAGGCGCTCGCCGAACTCGAGCGCATGGTGGGTCTGGAGCCGGTGAAACGCCAGGTCAAGGCGCTGTCGGCGCAGCTGAACATGGCCCGTCTGCGGGCCGGGCAGGGCCTGCCGGTCCAGCCGCCGAAACGCCACTTCGTCTTCTCCGGCCCCTCCGGCACCGGCAAGACCACCGTCGCCCGCATCCTCGGCCGCGTCTTCTACGCACTCGGCCTGCTCGGCGGCGACCATCTCGTGGAGGCACAGCGGGCCGACCTGGTCGGCGAGTACCTCGGGCAGACGGCCGTGAAGGCGAACGAACTGATCGACTCGGCGCTCGGTGGCGTGCTCTTCGTCGACGAGGCGTACTCGCTGTCCAACTCGGGCTACGGCAAGGGGGACGCGTACGGCGACGAGGCGCTCCAGGTGCTGCTGAAGCGGGCGGAGGACAACCGCGACCATCTCGTGGTGATCCTGGCCGGCTACCCCGAGGGCATGGACCGCCTGCTCGCCGCCAACCCCGGGCTGTCCTCCCGCTTCACCACCCGGGTCGACTTCCCCTCCTACCGGCCCCTCGAACTCACCGAGATCGGCAAGGTGCTCGCCGCGGAGAACGGCGACCTCTGGGACGAGGAGGCCCTCGACGAGCTGCGGTCGATCGCCGGGCATGTGGTGGACCAGGGGTGGATCGACGAGCTGGGCAACGGGCGGTTCCTGCGGACGCTGTACGAGAAGAGCTGCGCGTACCGGGATCTGCGGTTGTCGGTGTACCCCGGGGTGCTGGGCAGGGAGGACCTGGCGACGCTGCGGTTGCCGGACCTGATGCAGGCGTACGGGGAGGTGCTGTCCGGGCGGGGGCCGCAGGATCCGCCCGGACTGTGAGGCACTGGCGTGGGGGCTGGGGCCGGGTGGGTCAGCAGCCCGGCGGAGCGGGGTGCCGCTGCGCCCACCCGTGCCACCCCAGCGGCACGACTGCCCGCAGCCAGGCTCACGTCGCCAGTACCTCCTCGCCCGACCTGGGCTCGGTCAGCCTGACCTCGCGCACCTCACGGTGCGCGGGATCCCGCACCTCCCCCACCAGCAGCTCCAGCACATCCTCCAGCGCGACCAGCCCGAGCACCTTCCCGGACCCGTCGGCCACCTGGGCCAGGTGCGTCGCCGCCCGCCGCATCACCGTCAGCGCGTCGTCCAACGGCAACTCGGACCGCAGCGTCGTCATGGGCCGCCACAACTGCTGCGGCACGGCCCGGTCCGAGTGCTCCAGGTCGAGGACGTCCTTGACGTGCAGGTAGCCCATGAACGCACCGTTCTCCGCGACGACCGGGAACCGGGAGTACCCGGTACGGGCCGTGAGCTCGACGATGCGGCCGGGCGTGACCGACGGGCTGACCGTCACCAGTGACTCGTGCTTCAGCAGGACGTCCGTCACCGGACGGGAGCCCAGCTCCAGGGCGTCCTCCAGGCTTTCGGCCTCCTCGGGGTCGAGCAGGCCCGCCTGGCCGGCGTCCTCCACCAGCCGGTTGAGCTGCTCGCTGGTGAAGACGGCCTCGACCTCGTCCTTGGGCTCGACGTGGAAGAGCCGCAGGATGCCCTGGGAGCAGGCCCCGAGGGCGGCGGTGATCGGCTTGCAGAAGCGGGCGAACCAGACCAGGCCGGGGCTGAGCCACAGCGCGGCCTTCTCGGGGGCCGCCATCGCCAGGTTCTTCGGGACCATCTCGCCGATGACGAGGTGGAAGAAGACCACTGCGGCGAGGGCGATGACGTAGGTGAGCGGGTGGATCATGCCGTGCGGCAGGTGGATCCACTCGAAGACCGGCTCCAGGAGGTGCGCGACGGTCGGTTCGGCGACCGCCCCGAGGGTGAGGGAGCAGATCGTGATGCCGAACTGGGCCGCCGCCATCATCTGCGGCAGCCGCTCCAGGCCGTAGAGGACCTGCCGGGAGCGGGCGGTGCCGAGGGGTTCGATCTGGCTGCGGCGTACGGAGACGAGCGCGAACTCGGCGCCGACGAAGAAGCCGTTGGCGAGCACCAGGAGTGCGGCGAAAGTCAGTTGGAGCACGCTCATCGGGCGGCCTCCAACGCGGCGACGGGGGCCGTTCTGACCAGGCGGACCCGCTCGGCGCGGTAGTGGCCGACCTGCCGCACCGACAGCCGCCAGCCGGGCAGGTCCGCCTTGTCGCCGACGGCCGGGATACGGCCCAGCAGGTCGGCGATCAGACCCGCGACGGTCTCGTAGGGGCCTTCGGGTACGTCGAGGCCTATGCGCTGGAGGACGTCGACCCGGCAGCTGCCGTCGACGTCCCAGGCCGGCCTGCCGTCCTCCGGCGGCGCGGAGGCCAGCTCGGGCAGGTCGTGTCCGTCGTGCTCGTCGCGGACCTCGCCGACGATCTCCTCGACGATGTCCTCCAGCGTGACGACACCGGCGGTGCCGCCGTACTCGTCGACGACGACCGCGATCGGCTGCTCGCTGCGCAGACGGGCGAGCAGCGGCCGTACGGGCAGGGTCTCGGGGACGAGCAGCGCCGGGCGGGCGATGCGGCCGACGGGGGTGCGCAGCCGGTCCCGGACGGGCACGGCCAGGGCGTCCTTGAGGTGGACCATGCCGACGACCTCGTCGATCCTCTCCCGGTAGACGGGGAAGCGGGACAGGCCGGTGGCGCGCGTCAGGTTGACCACGTCCTCGGCGGTGGCCGAGGACTGGAGGGCGCTGACCTTCACGCGCGGCGTCATCACGTGCTGCGCGGTCAGCTCGCCCAGCGACAGGGTCCTCACGAAGAGATCGGCCGTGTCCTGTTCCAGGGCGCCGGCCCGGGCCGAGTGGCGGGCGAGGGAGACGAGCTCGCCGGGCGTGCGGGCGGAGGCCAGCTCCTCGGCGGGCTCGAAGCCGAGGGCGCGCACGAGCCGGTTCGCGACGGCGTTGAGACCGGCGATGACCGGCCGGAACAGCCGTGCGAAGACATGCTGCGGTCCCGCGACGAAGCGCGCGACCTGGAGCGGCCTGGACACCGCCCAGTTCTTGGGCAGGAGCTCGCCGATCACCATCTGCACGGCGGAGGCCAGCAGCATGCCGACGACCACCGTGACACCGGAGACGGCTCCCTCGGGGACGCCGATCGAGGTGAACGGGCCGTGCAGCAGCTCGGCGAGCGCCGGTTCGGCGAGCATGCCGACGACGAGGGAGGTGATGGTGATGCCCAGCTGAGTGCCGGAGAGCTGGAAGGACAGCTCCTTGAGCGACTCGACGACGCGGTGGGCGCGCCGGTCGCCCTCGGCGGCGGCCTTCTCGGCTTCCGGCCGCTCGACCGTCACGAGTCCGAACTCGGCCGCCACGAAGAATCCGTTGGCGAGGATCAGCAGGAACGCGGCTGCCAGAAGCAGCAGGGGGATGGTCATGATGCCGCCGCCTCCGCACGGTCGCGGACACGGTCCGCGCTATGTCGGCAGGGGGCGGCGCAGGTACTGCAGGACGATCCGTCCATCGCCGGAGGGGGTCACTCCTCGGTTAGCAGGTGCCCCTGGCGCACCGGGCGGGGCGACAGGGGCGGAGGCGCATCCGTTCGCGCCTCCGCCAACAGATTAATCAAGACACTGCCCGGTGCGGCAGTGGCGGCGGCCCTGTGGATCCCCGAGTCAGCCCTGAGGCCGCTCGGGGTCGGCGACGGAACGGGCCTCGGCGAGCGCCCGCAGGGCACGGGCGTCGGCGATCGCGCGCTGTCGGGCGATGCCCGGCTGGATGCCCAGCGCGGGCAGGCTGGTGCCGTCGCTGAGGTTGAGGAAAACCCAGGGGTCGCCGGGCCGGAGAGTAACCTGAAGGATCTCGGCCCATTCCAGCCGGCGCTTGTTCGTGAGGTTGACCACAGTGACGCCGGACTCGTCTGCGACGACCTTGGGCCGTGCAAGCAGGAGCAGCACCGCGTCCAGCAGGAGCGCCGTGAGGATGAAGCTGAGGCGCTCGGCGGGGCTGAGCTGCTTCAGCAGCATCGCGACCGCCGTGATCACCACGAGGATCGCGACGGCGGCGCTGAGCAGCACCGCGCGGGTGCTGCCCGGCCGGAAGGTGATGGGCAGGGTGGGCAGATCGGACATCTGTGCGCGCCCCTCAGAGACGGCAGGCGTGGATGGCCGTGGTCAGGATGGCCCGGGCGCCGATGTCGTACAGATCGTCCATGATCCGCTGGGCCTCCTTGGCCGGGACCATCGCGCGGACCGCGACCCAGCCCTCGTTGTGCAGCGGGGACACGGTCGGCGACTCCAGACCGGGGGTGAGGGCGACGGCCTTCTCCAGCTGCTCGACGCGGCAGTCGTAGTCCATCATCACGTACGTCCGGGCGACCAGGACGCCCTGGAGGCGGCGCAGGAACTGCTGCACCTTGGGGTCGTCGCCGTCCGCGCCGGTGCGGCGGATGACGACGGCCTCGGACTGCATGATCGGCTCGCCGACGACCTCCAGGCCCGCGTTGCGCAGCGAGGTACCGGTCTCGACGACGTCCGCGATGACCTGGGCGACACCGAGCTGGATGGCGGTCTCGACGGCGCCGTCGAGGTGGACGACGGAGGCGTCGATGCCGTGCTCGGAGAGGTGGGCCGCGACGATGCCCTCGTAGGAGGTGGCGACCGTCTTGCCCGCCAGGTCGGCCAGGCCGCTGATGGTGCCGGGCTTGCCGGCGTAGCGGAAGGTGGAGCGGGCGAAGCCGAGGGCGAGGATCTCCTCCGCGTCGGCGCCCGAGTCGATGAGCAGGTCCCGGCCGGTGAGGCCGATGTCCAGCTGGCCGGAGGCGACGTAGATCGCGATGTCGCGGGGGCGGAGGTAGAAGAACTCGACCTCGTTCGTCGGGTCGACGATCCGCAGTTCCTTGGACTCCCGGCGCTGCTGGTAGCCGGCCTCATGCAGCATCTCCGCCGCAGGGCCTGACAGGGAACCCTTGTTGGGGACGGCGATGCGCAGCATGAGGTCGGCTTCCTTTGCGTGGGTGTCGTGCGGGAACGGGTGCGGCTTACAGGTGGGCGTAGACGTCGTCGAGGGAGATGCCGCGGGCGACCATCATCACCTGGACGTGGTACAGCAGCTGCGAGATCTCCTCGGCGGCCGCCTCCTTGCCCTCGTGCTCGGCGGCCATCCAGACCTCGGCGGCCTCTTCGACGACCTTCTTGCCGATGGCGTGGACGCCCTTCTCGACCAGTTCTGCGGTGCGGGAAGTGGCGGGGTCGCCATGGGCGGCCTTGTGCTGGAGCTCGGTGAAGAGCTCCTCGAACGTCTTCTTGGACATGGTGTCGCTCAGCCTATGCCACAGGTGGCTTTCGTCAGCGCCAGGGTTCGGATACTGAGCGGAGGGTGGCCGCGGTCGCCACCGCCGCCGTCACCGCCTCGTGCCCCTTGTCCTCGTTGGAGCCCTCCAGGCCGGCGCGGTCCAGGGCCTGCTCCTCCGTGTCGCAGGTCAGCACGCCGAAGCCGACGGGGACGCCGGTGTCGACGGAGACCTGGGTGAGGCCCTGGGTCACGCCCTGGCACACGTACTCGAAGTGGGGCGTGCCGCCGCGGATGACGACGCCGAGGGCGACGATCGCGTCGTAGCCGCGCCCCGCGAGGACCTTGGCGACGACGGGGAGCTCCCAGCTGCCGGGGACCCTGAGGAGGGTCGGCTCGTCGATGCCCAGGTCGTGCAGGGCGCGCAGGGCGCCGTCGACCAGACCGTCCATCACCTTCTCGTGCCACTGTGCCGCGATGACGGCGACCCTGAGGTCACCCACATTGCGTACGGACAGCTCCGGTGCACCCTTGCCGCTCACGTCTCTCCCTCTGTGCTCTCTTACTGGTTGCCGCAGGCCGGCACGGTGGTCGTGTCCAGCCAGGGCAGGTCGTGGCCCATCCGGTCCCGCTTGGTGCGCAGGTAGCGGAGGTTGTGCTCGCCGGCGCTCACGGGCATCGGCACGCGCGCCTTCACCACGATGCCGTGGCGGGTGAGCGCGTCGGTCTTGTCGGGGTTGTTGGTCAGCAGGCGGACGCCGCGCACGCCGAGGTCGGCGAGGATCTGGGCTCCGGCGGCGTAGTCGCGGGCGTCGGCGGGCAGGCCGAGTTCGAGGTTGGCGTCGAGGGTGTCGCGGCCGCGCTCCTGGAGTTCGTAGGCGCGCAGCTTGGACATCAGGCCGATGCCACGGCCCTCGTGTCCGCGCAGGTAGACCACGACTCCCCGGCCCTCGGCCTGGATACGGGCCAGCGAGGCGTCCAGCTGGGGGCCGCAGTCGCAGCGGGCGGAGCCGAAGACGTCGCCGGTGAGGCATTCGGAGTGGACGCGGACGAGGACGTCCTGGCCGTCGCCGATCTCGCCGTGGACCAGGGCGACGTGCTCGATGCCGTCGACGGTGGAGCGGTAGCCGTACGCGGTGAAGGTGCCGTGCGCGGTGGGCAGTCGGGTCCTGGCCTCGCGGCGGACGGTGGGTTCGCTGCCGCGTCGGTAGGCGATCAGGTCCTCGATGGAGATGATCGTCAGGCCGTGCTTGCGGGCGAAGGGGATCAGCTCGGGCAGGCGCAGCATCGTGCCGTCCTCGCCGGCGATCTCGACGATCGCGCCGGCCGGGCGCAGGCCCG
Organism: Streptomyces chartreusis NRRL 3882; assembly: GCF_900236475.1. Lineage (GTDB taxonomy): Bacteria > Actinomycetota > Actinomycetes > Streptomycetales > Streptomycetaceae > Streptomyces > Streptomyces chartreusis_D. Next base: position 7,459,249 of record NZ_LT963352.1, on the reverse strand, counting down.
CGAGACGGGCCAGGTCGACGGCGGCCTCGGTGTGGCCGTTGCGCGTCAGCACTCCGCCGGGCCGGGCGCGCAGCGGGAAGATGTGGCCGGGGCGGACGAAGTCGTCGGGCTGGGCGGCGCCGTCGGCGAGCAGCTGGAGCGTGGTGGCGCGGTCGGAGGCCGAGATGCCGGTGCTTACGCCGTGCGCGGCGGAGGCGTCGACGGAGACCGTGAACGCGGTCTTCATCGACTCCGTGTTGTCCTCGACCATCTGCGGCAGGCGCAGCCGGTCGAGTTCGTCGCCCTCCATGGGGGCGCAGATCAGGCCGCGGCACTCGCTCATCATGAAGGCGACGATCTCGGGGGTCGCCTTCTCGGCGGCGATGACGAGGTCGCCCTCGTTCTCCCGGTCCTCGTCGTCGACGACCACGACCGGGCGGCCGGCGGCGATGTCGGCGATGGCCTGCTCGACCGGGTCGAGCGCGAAGTCCTCGAAGCCGTCGGTGCCGTACAGGATCGGTGCCGTGCTCATGCCGGCGCTCCTTCCAGGGCGGGCTGCGCTGCCGCGCGGGAGCGCAGCCACCAGTCGCGCAGGCCCCACAGGACGAGCGCGCCGTAGATGACGTAGACGAAGCCGGAGAAGGCGAAGCCGTTGGCGAAGTTCAGCGGGACGCCGACCAGGTCGACCAGCAGCCAGGCGAACCAGAACTCGACCATGCCGCGGGCCTGGGCGTACATCGCGACGATGGTGCCGACGAAGATGTACGCGTCCGGCCAGGGGTCCCAGGACAGCGTCGGGAAGGCCGTGAACAGGCCGCCGACGGCGAGGGTGCCGAGGGCGGCGGCGCCGGCCAGCACCCCGCGCTCGCGCCAGGTGGCGAACCGTACGGCGATGGAGCCGTCCTGGGCCTGCTGCCGGCCGCGGTTCCACTGCCAGAAGCCGTAGGCGGCGACGAGCATCACGACGATCTGCTTGCCTGCGCTGCCGGAGAGGTGGGCGGTGGCGAAGGCCGTGAAGAGGATGAGGCCGGAGACGAACTGGGCGGGCCAGGTCCACAGGGAGCGCCGCCAGCCGAGGGCGAGGGCGACCAGACCGATCACGTTGCCGATCATGTCGGACCACTTGATGTGCTGGCCGAAGAGCGTGAAGGCCTCGGAGTTGAGCCAGTTCACTTGGCCGCCCCCTGCGCACGGTCGCCCAGCATCCGCTCGACGTACTTGGCGATGACGTCCACCTCGAGGTTGACCGGGTCGCCGGGCTGCTTGTGGCCGAGCGTGGTCAGGTCGAGGGTGGTGGGGATGAGGCTGACGGTGAAGTAGTCGGGGCCCGCGTCGACGACCGTGAGGCTGATGCCGTCGACGGTGATGGAGCCCTTCTCGACGACGTACCGGGTGAGGTCCGCGGGGAGGGAGATCTTCACGATCTCCCAGTTGTCGGACGGCTTGCGCTCCAGGATCTCGCCGGTGCCGTCCACGTGGCCCTGCACGATGTGCCCGCCGAGGCGTTCGCCGACGGCCATGGGGCGTTCGAGGTTGACGCGAGAGCCGGCCTCGAGGGCGCCGAGGCTGGAGCGGTTTAGGGTCTCGGCCATCACGTCGGCGGTGAACTCGTCGCCCTCGTGGTCGACGACCGTGAGGCAGACGCCGTTGACGGCGATGGAGTCGCCGTGTTTCGCGCCCTGGGTGACGACGGGGCCTCGCAGGCGGAAGCGACAGGCGTCGTCGAGGGTCTCGACGGCGGTGACCTCGCCCAGCTCTTCGACGATTCCGGTGAACACTTCCCGGGTCCTCCTGCCTCTTCGGGCACGGACTCCGGGGCTGTCGATGACGACAGATCGATACGAGCGAGGACACCGGGAACGACGCCGGACGGAGTCCGCCCGGAGGACGGACTTCTCGGCGGCGCGCACATATGCCCGCTCGCCGCGCACTGCCTCCCATCCGGACTTTAACCGTCGGTCCAGGAATTTCACCTGGTCAACCGGCCGCTGGAGGCGACCGGGTCGCGGACTGTAACCGCCGGTTCGGACTTTCACCGACCCCGGAGTGCGCTGCTACTGATACATGGCTAGTGTGCCACGCCTGATCGAGGTCCAGACGGGCGAGCGGTGTGGGGTGCCTCACAGAACGTGTCGCCACCCTTCCCCAGCGCGACAAGGCGGTTCAACTCCCGTGCGCACGTCCTCCCTTGGCGGGCGCCAGCTTGGTACACACCTATTGACGCTGTGGTCTAGTCCTTTCTAGGGTCGTGCGCATCTTGCGCAGACCGGCCCGGCGGCGGTGACGACGGCCCTTGCCCGCCGTCGGGCCTTCCCACGCCGTACGGGCGGTGTTCTGGCAGGGTGAGGCGTATGACCACCACGCTCGCCGACGAGTTCGAGACCCAACGGCCCCGGCTGTTCTCGCTCGCCTACCGGCTGCTGGGCTCCGCCGAGGAGGCGGAGGACGCGGTGCAGGACGCGTATCTGCGCTTCAGCGGCGCGGACCGGACGGGAATCGAGCATCCCGCGGCCTGGCTCGCCAAGGTCGTCACCAACCTCTGCCTGAACCGGCTGACCTCCGCCCGGGCCCGCCGCGAGAGGTACGTCGGCACCTGGCTGCCCGAGCCGGTGGTGACCGCGGACGGCGCGCTCGGCCCGCTGGAGTCGGCCGAGCAGCGGGACGCCGTGTCGATGGCGATGCTGGTGCTGCTGGAGCGGCTCACGCCGACCGAGCGGGCGGTGTACGTGCTGCGGGAGGCGTTCGGCTACGGGCACCGGGAGATCGCCGGGGTGCTGGATCTGAGCGAGGCCAACTGCCGCCAGCTGTACCGGCGGGCCGTGCAGCGGGTGGGCGAACCACAGGCCCGGTTCGAGCCCGCGTCCGAGCAGCAGGAGGAGCTGGTCACGTCCTTCATCACGGCGGCCCGTGACGGCGACCTTGCCGGGCTGGAGAAGCTGCTCGCGGCCGACGCCACCTGGTGGAGCGACGGGGGCGGCAAGGTCACCGCGGCCCGGTGGCCGATCGAAGGCGGGCCCAGGGTCGCCCAGTTCCTGGCGGGCGGGGGCCCGAAGTTCGCGGCGGGCCTGGAGTTCACCGTCACCGAGGTCAACGGCGCGACCGGGCTTGCCAGCTGGGCGGGCGACACGCTCGTCGGCCTGGCGGCGTTCGAGGTGCGCGACGGGCTGGTCGTGGGGGTGCGGGCCGTGGTCAACCCGGAGAAGCTGGCGTTCGCACGGCGTCAGCTCACCCGGCCGTAGGCCGTCCGGGCACGGTGGCGGAACCACCGGGCGCGGTCGCGGGAGCGCCGGACGCGGTCCTGGGGTCGCCGGGCGCGGTCGCGGGGTCGCCGGGCGGGTATGTCACATGCGGCAGGGGCTGTCCGGTCTCTATGACGAGCGGCGCTCCGTCCGGGAGCGCCGGGCGTCCGAAGGGACTGAACAGCATGACCACGATCCTGGTGACCGGCGGCACCGGAACGCTCGGCCGGCTCGTCGCCGAGCGGCTGCGCGCGGACGGGCACGACGTGCGGGTGCTCAGCCGGCGCACTCAGCCGTACGCGGTCGATCTGCGGGAGGGCGGTGACGCGCTGGACGCGGCCGTCGCCGGTGTGGACACGATCGTGCACTGCGCGTCATCGCCGAAGGGCGACGAAGGGGCGGCGGCGAACCTGATCAGGGCGGCGCGCGGAGCCGGTGTGCGGCACCTCGTCCACATCTCCATCGTGGGCGTCGACCGGGTGCCGCTGCGCTACTACAAGAGCAAGCTCGCGGTGGAGAGGCTGGTCGAGGAGTCGGGGCTCGGCTGGACCGTGCTGCGCGCGACGCAGTTCCACGACCTGCTCGTCATGCTGCTCCAGGCGCTGTCGAAGCTGCCGGTGCTGTTCCTGCCGGCCGGTGTCCGGGACCAGCCGGTCGAGGTGGCCGAGGTCGCCGACCGGCTGGTCGAACTGGCGGCGGGAGCGCCGGCGGGGCGGGTCGAGGACATGGGCGGGCCGGAGGTGCGGACGTTCGAGTCCCTGGCCCGGGCGTATCTGAAGGCGACCGGGCGGCGCCGGGCGGTCGTGAACGTGCCGCTGTGGGGCGCGGCGTACCGGGGTTTCCGCAGTGGTGGTCACCTGACGCCGCAGCATGCGACCGGTACGGGCACGTTCGAGGAGTATCTGGCGCGGCGGTACGGGGGCGAGCAGGCGCGGGCGGGCAGCGGGCGGTCCAGGGCGTGAGCCCCGGCCCGGCCTACCACCGCTGCACCGGCCGCTCCCCCGGCGTGAAGAGTTCGTCCTGGGCGCGGTCGCGGGCCGTGAGGAGGGCGCCGCGCAGGACCGCGCCGCCGCCGAGTGTGGTCGTCCGTACCTCCGTGGGCAGGGGGGTCATCCGGGCGATGCGGTCCTGGACACGGGCGGCGAGTTCGTCGCCGCCCGCTCGGCCGACCTCACCGCCGAGCACGACGCAACCGGGGTCCAGGATCGCGACGACGGAGGCGACACCGACGGCGAGCCGGTCGGCGAGGGCATCGAGAAAACGGGCGGCGGGGACGGCTCCGGGGGACGAGGACGCCTCACTCCCGCCCGCCGGGCGAGGCTCCTCTTCGCGGTCGCTCCGAGAGCGGGGCACATCGCCATCGCTCACGGACCGGGACTCCCCGCCCTCGTTCACGGACCGGAACGCCCCGGCCCCCGCCCCCGGCTCCCGCACCTGGCGCACCGCCGACCGCACCATGCCGGCCGCCGCTCGCACCACCCCCACCACCGAGGGCTCCTGCCCCGGCTCCGCCGGAACCCCCCACCGTGCCGCGAGGTCCACGACAGCGTCCGCCGCTGCCAGGGAGTGGAAACCGCCTTCGCAGTCCGTCGAGGACGGCAGCGCGGCCGTGCCCGGGACCGGGAGGAAGCCGATCTCGCCGGTGCCGCCGGAGGCGCCGCGTCGCAGCGCGCCGTCGAGGACCACCGCCGCGCCCGTCCCGTGGCCGAGCCACAGCAGGACGAAGGTGTCCCGGTCCCGGGCCACCCCGTCGCGCTGCTCCGCCAACGCCGCGAGGTTGGTCTCGTTCTCCACGCTCACCCTGGCCTCGGGCAGTCGCTCCTGGAGGGCGGCGACGAGCCGGCGGTGCCACTCCGGCAGCCCGGAGGAGTCGCGGAGTTCGCCGCTGGCCGGGTCGATCAGGCCGGGCGCCCCGATCCCGACGGTGTGCAGCCGGTCGGCGCCGGCCTCCTTGACCACGCGCTCGACCAGCGCCACCGCCTGCTCCACGGCGGGTCCCGTTCCCATGTCACCGCCGATGGGCACCGACTCCTCGGCCAGCACCCGTCCCACCAGGTCCGCGACGGCCACGGCGACACCCTCGGTGCGTACGTCCAGCGCGGCGAGGTGCGCCCGGTCGGCGACGATGCCGTACACCTTGGCGTTGGGCCCGCGCCGCTGCTCCCCCGCCTCGCCGACCACCGCGATCAGCCCGGCGGCGGTGAGGCGTTCGACTAGGTCGGCGACGGTCGGCCGGGACAGGCCGGTCAGTTGCTTCAACCGCCCTGCCGTCAGCGGGCCCTCCCGCTGGAGCAGATTCAGGGCGAGCCGGTCGTTGATGGCCCGGGCGGTGCTCGGGGATGCGGGCATGCCGGGATCCTTCCAGAACGGTGGAGCCGCACGGCCGTGAGCTCCGGCCGACCGGTCGTCCTCTTATCTATCAGGCAGGGTTCCTGATAGTTTACGCGCGCCAACCCGCGCCACGGACGTGGCGACGCGACGCGGGCGGGGAAGACCGGGAGAGGGCGGGGGCCGGAGAATGAGCAACGTGGTCTACGAACAGCGCGAAGTGCGGCGGTCGCGGTACGCCGTGGCCGCCGTCTTCGCCGTGCACGGCGCCGTGACCGGATCGTTCGCCACCCGCGTGCCGTGGATCCAGGACCACGCGGGTGTCAGCGCCGGACAGTTGGGGATCGCGCTCGCCTTCCCCGCGCTCGGCGCGTCCGTCGCGATGCCGCTCGCCGGCACCGTCACCCACCGCTTCGGGGCCCGCAACGCGCTGCGCGGACTGATCGCCCTGTGGACGCTGTCGCTGGTCCTGCCGTCCCTCGCCCCGAACCTGCTCACGCTCTGCCTGGCCCTGTTCACGTACGGCGCCACGGCGGGCATGGCGGACGTGGCGATGAACGCGCTGGGCGTCGAGGTCGAGAACCGCCTCGGCCGGTCGATCATGTCCGGACTGCACGGCATGTGGAGCGCGGGCGCCCTGGCCGGCTCGGCGGCCGGTACGCTCGCCGCGCACCTCGGGTCGGACGCCCGGCTGCACCACGTCCTGGCCGCCGCGGTCCTCACGGTCGTCGGCGTGCTGTCCTGCCAGTGGGTGCTCGACCTGCAGCCCGCCGAGGACGAGGAGCCGCCGCCGCGGTTCGCGCTGCCGCCCCGGTCGGCGCTGCTCATCGGCGCGATCGGGTTCTGCGCGGTGTTCGCCGAGGGCGCGAGCCTGGACTGGTCGGCGGTCTATCTGCGCGAGCAGCTTCAGACCTCGGCCGGCCTCGCGGCGGCGTGCACGACGGGCTTCACGCTCACCATGGCCATCGCCAGGATCGCAGGTGACAAGGTCGTGGACCGCTTCGGTGCCGTGCGGACCGTGCGGGCGAGCGGTGCGCTCGCCGTCCTCGGCGGACTGCTGATCGTGCTCGCGGAGCACCCGGCGGTGGCGATGAGCGGGTTCGCGCTGATGGGGCTGGGCATCGCCGTCGTCGTACCGCTGTGCTTCGCGGCGGCGGGCCGCAGCGGCTCCAACCCGAGCCTGGCCATCGCGGGCGTCGCGACCATCACGTACACCTCGGGCCTGATCGCGCCGAGCGCGATCGGCATGCTGGCGCAGGCGACCAGCCTGATGGTGTCGTTCGCTCTGGTGACGCTGCTGTCCTGCGGACTGGTGGCGTTCGCGCGCGTGCTGCGCCCCGGCGACCGGGCGACGATCAGCCGGCCGGACGCGGCGGTCGCCGACCCGCGGCCCTGACGGGACACCCGGCCTGAGCCGGCGCCCGGCCGCCGTGGTCAGCCCCGGTCACCACCACCGCTGACGCACCCCGACAATGGTCCGGACACTCGCCCGCACGACGAAAGCGAAACCGCACCATGGATCTCGGCGTCCGCTGGAAACTGCACGGCGACGGACGCACCCCGGCGCCCGGCGCGGTGGTCCGCCCCGACGAGCGGCTCTCCTGGCCCCGTACCGCCGGGCTCGGTGCCCAGCACGTGGTGGCCATGTTCGGGGCGTCCTTCGTGGCCCCGGTCCTGATGGGCCTGGACCCCAACCTCGCGATCATGATGTCGGGCGTCGCGACCGTCGTGTTCCTGCTCGCCACCCGCGGCCGCGTGCCCAGCTATCTGGGCTGCTCGCTCTCCTTCGTCGGCGTGGCGGCGGTCATCCGCGCGCAGGGCGGCAGCAGCGCCACCGTCACCGGCGCGGTCCTCGTCGTCGGCGCCGCGCTGTTCCTGGTGGGGCTCGCCGTGCGGCGGTTCGGGGCGCGGATCATCCACGCCGCGATGCCGCCGATCGTGACCGGCGCGGTGGTGATGCTGATCGGCTTCAACCTGGCGCCGGTGACGGCCTCGACGTACTGGCCGCAGGACCAGTGGACGGCGCTGCTGGTGATGCTGTTCACCGGTCTCGCCGTGGTGTGCCTGCGCGGTTTCTGGTCCCGGATCGCGATCTTCCTCGGGCTGGTGTTCGGGTACGGCATCTCCTGGGTCTTCGACCTGGTCTTCGGCAAGATCCACTCGGTGGACGCGAGCGGCAAGCTGACCGACCACTGGCGGCTCGACCTCTCCGGTGTGGGCCAGGCCGACTGGATCGGGCTGCCGACCCTGCACGGCCCGTCGTTCGAGTGGTCGGCGATCCTGGTCGCCCTGCCGGTCGTCATCGCGCTGGTCGCGGAGAACGCCGGGCACGTCAAGGCGGTCGGCGAGATGACCGGCGACCCGCTGGACGACAAGCTCGGCACGGCGATCGCGGCCGACGGCGTCGGCTCGATGCTGTCGACCGCGGTCGGCGGCCCGCCCAACACCACGTACTCCGAGAACATCGGCGTGATGGCCGCGACCCGCGTCTACTCGACGGCCGCCTACTGGGCCGCCGCCGGCTTCGCCCTGCTCTTCGGCGTCTGCCCGAAGTTCGGCGCGGTCGTGGCGGCGATCCCGGGCGGGGTGCTCGGCGGCATCACCGTCATCCTGTACGGCATGATCGGCCTGCTCGGCGCCCAGATCTGGATCAACGCCGAGGTGGACCTGCGCAATCCGCTGAACCTGGTCCCGGCCGCAGCGGGCATCATCATCGGCGTCGGCAACGTCTCGATGAAGATCACGGACACCTTCTCGCTGAGCGGCATCGCGCTCGGCACGCTCGTCGTCATCACCGGCTACCACGCGCTGCGGGCCTTCGCCCCACCCCACCTGAAGACGCAGCGGCCGCTGCTGGACGAGGGCACCAGCTCCTACGATGAGGCCAAGTCGTAGGCGTACGACGCCGTGAACGTCCCCGGCTCGCCCTTGCAGCCGTCCGACTCCCCCGGCAGCTTGACCCACAGATAGGCGTCGATCCGGTCCTCGCCGGTGCTGAGGGTCGGTGTCCGGCCGAGCTTGCGGCCCGCCGGGTCGCACCACTGGCCGTCGGGCGGGGCGCCGTTGCCGTTGCGGCTGGTGTCGATTACTGCGCCCAGGCTCGCCGGGCCGCCGAGCGCGTCGAGGACCCGCCGGTCGTAGGCCACCTCGTCGGCCGTGGTGTGGAAGTTGGAGACGTTGCTGAAGATCCCGTCGGAGGACTCGGGCGAGGCGGCCCCGGCCTGCCGCAGCCACGCCGCCTGTTTGCCGGGCGCGTTCCACCCCGAGTGCCCCGCGTCGAAGTACACGCGTGCCCGGGGGTTGGCGGCCTTCAGGACCCGTCCGGCCCGGGCCAGCGAGGCGAAGCGGTCCGCGCGCTCACCGGCGGACAGGCACTCGGTCTGGGCGACGGAGTCCGGCTCCAGGACGACGATGACCTCCCCGGAGCCCAGCCCGTCGGCGAACCGGTCGATCCACGCGTCGTAGGCGTCCAGGTCGGGTGCCCCGCCCTGGGAGTATCCGCCGCAGTCCCGGCCGGGAATCGCGTACGGCACGAGGACGGGCACCCGGCCCAGTGCGGCGGCGCCCGACGTCACCGCCGCGACCCGGGCGGTGAGCGTGTCCGGGGAGTAGTCGGCGAACCAGACGGCGGCCGGCTGGTCGGCGATGCGGGAGGCGATGACCGCGTGGCGGGGATCCCCGGCGTTGGCCCGGACCCAGTCGAGCACCTGGGAGTCGGGGTGGCGGTAGAGCCGGGCGCCCACGGGGGTCGTCCGCGCCTGCTTCTTCCGGGTTCTCTGCGGCGACGGCGTGGGGCTCGGCGTCCCGGACGCGGAGGTGACGGGCGTGGGGGAAGCGGACTCGGTGGCCGACGCGGACGCCGTCGGCATGGCAGGCAGGGGCGCCATACGGGGCGACGCGGACACCTCGGGGCGCCCGGCCCGGTTCGAGCCGCGCGGGCCGTCGAACGCGGACAGCACCCCGGCGACCGAGCCCGCCGCGACCACGACGGAGGCCGCCACGACCATCGCGCCACGCCGGACGGCGCGCCTGCGCTCGGCCCTGCGGGCGGCCAGGCGCTGGGCACGTGAGCCTGACACGGTGCCGGTCCCCCTCCCCCTGCGGCCGGGCGGCGTTCCCCCGTTTCGGGGAAGCGCCGGGCCTGCCGGTGCTCCCGCCAGCCTAGAGCTGGGACTCTGCCCGCATGCCGCGATGCGAACAAGTCCCCCCAGCCGTGGACACTCCGGTCGACGGAGTCATCTCCCGTATGCGCGCCCTCGACGCGACCCTGCACCCCCGGGACGGGGTGGCAGTCTTCAACCGCGTCTACCTCGCCGTGACGGAAGGGGTGGACCGGTACGTCGACACCGGGCGGTTCGCGGACCCGCACGCCGCGATCACGCTGGACGTACGGTTCGCGGAGCGGTATCTGCAGGCCGTCGAGGCGGTGGCCGACGAGCGGCGCCCGCCGGCCTGTTGGCGGCCCCTGTTCCAGTTCAGGCGCCACCCCGGGGTACGGCCGCTGCAGTTCGCGCTGGCGGGCATCAATGCGCACGTCGGGCACGATCTCGCGCTGGCCGTCGTGGACACCTGCCGTACGCTCGACTGCGCACCCGCCGAACTGGAGGACGAGTTCGACACGGTGGGCGATCTCCTCGTCTCGCTGGAGGAGCGCATCCGCGAAGATCTGATGCCGGGCCCCGACCTCCTCCAGATCGCCGACCCGCTGACCCATCTGCTCGGCTCCTGGAGCCTGGAGCGCGCCCGCGACGCCACCTGGACGGCGGCCCGGGCGCTGTGGGCGCTGCGCGGACTCCCCGACGTCGCAGAGGAGTTCACCGAACGCCTGGACACGGCGGTGGGGTTCGCGGGGCGCATGCTGCTCACGCCCCTGCCCGAACCGCGACTCGAGTCGCTTCAGTCCTCCTGGTCCGCCCGGTCCTCCTAGGCCCCCTAGTCCTCCGGCAGCTCGACGGGCGCGATCTCGTCGTAGACGTCGCCGGGACCGGGGTTGGCCGGGTCGGTCGTGCCGCCGAAGTGGTGCATGACGCCCCAGACCGCGTTGAGGGCGGTCTGGACGGCGCCCTCGGCCCAGCCGGCCGTCCAGGAGATGTCGTCGCCGGCGAGGAAGATGCCTCGCTTGTCCGCGGGCAGCCGGTCCTGCATGAAGTGCGTGAACAGGCGCCGCTGGTAGCGGTAGTGGCCGGGCAGGTTGGCCTTGAACGCGCCCATGAAGTAAGGCTCGTTCTCCCAGGAGACGGTCACGGGGTTGCCGATGATGTGCTTGCGGATGTCGACCTTGGGATAGATCTCCCCGAGCGACTTCAGCATGACCTCCATCCGCTCGTTCGCGGACAGCGGCAGCCACTTCAGGCTGTCGTCGCACCAGGTGTAGGAGAGGCAGATGACGGCGGGCTTGTCCGGGCCGTCGTCGAGCAGGTAGGTACCGCGCGTCATACGGTCGGTGAGCGTCATCGACATGACGTCCCGGCCGGTCGGGTTTCCCCTGTCGTCGACGGCCTTGTCGAGCCAGAACGGCCGGTCCACCGGGACGAACAGCTTCGAGGACTCCATGTAGTGCGTGCGCTCGATGGCCGTCCAGTGGTCGATCGGGAAGAGCGAGTCGTCGCAGTCGATCTTCGACAGCAGCATCCAGGACTGGGCGGTGAAGATCGCCGCCGGGTAGGTGCGGATGTCGCCGTGCGCGTCGGTCACCGTGATGCGGTTGCCGGCGGTGCGGTGCAGGCGGGTGACGGCCGGGCGGGGCTCACCATCGTCGTGGAGGCTCGCGAGCGAGGTGCCGTAGGCCCAGTGGACGATCTTCTCCGGCTCGCGCTCCCAGAGGCGCAGCGGCAGCTGCTGGGAGCCGCCGACGATGCCGCGGTGGTGGTCGTCGGCCTCGGTGTAGACGACCCGGAGGATCTCCAGGATGGAGTTCGGGAAGTCGGTGTCCCAGCCGCCCGTGCCGAAGCCGACCTGGCCGAAGATCTCGCGGTGCCGGAAGGACCGGAACGCCTCGGAGTCGCAGAGGAAGCCGTAGAAGGTCTGGTTGTCGAGCTTCTCGACGAGCCGGGACCAGATCTCGCGGATGCGCGGGACGTCCCGCTCGCGCAGGGCCCGGTTCATGTCGGAGAAGTCGGCGCCCTCCTCCAGGCACCGGTTCCAGGCCTCGGCGACGTCCCGGTAGACCTGGGGCAGGTCGGCGATCGTCTCGGCGTAGTGCGACTCGCCCTTGAGGTCGACGACGGTCGACGGGGTCGCCTCCGCCAGGGGGTTGGGGAAGGGCCGCGTCTGGAGGCCGACCAGGTCGATGTAGTGCTGGAGGGCCGTGGAGGACGGCGGGAAGCGCATCGCGCCCATCTCGGCGGTGAGCGACGGGTCGCAGCCGTCGAAGCCCACCGTCCGCAGCCGGCCGCCGATCCGGTCGGCCTCGTACACGACCGGCTTGAGGCCCATCTTCATCAGCTCGTACGCGGCGACGATGCCGGACAGGCCGCCGCCGATGACCGCGACCTCCGTGCCGTGCTCGGTCGCGGGTATCTGTCCGAGACCCGCCGGGTGGGCGAGGAAGTCGTCGTACGCGTACGGGAAGTCCGGGCCGAACATGGTGATCGGCGGCGCTTGCGCGTCTGCGTGCTCGACGGCGTTGGGCACGGTGGACGTCATGGGGTACGGACTCCTTGCACAGATACCAACAGGCGTTGAAGGGGGTCTCAGACGAGCGGCCCGTACAGGCCGGGGCGCCGGTCCCGCAGATACGGGTTGGCCTCGCGCGACGCGGCGAGGAAGGCGGGGTCGACGTCGGCGAGGACGAGCTCCTCGGCACGCCCGGCCCGGGTCCGGGCGATCCCGTCGGGCCCGGCCAGCGTGGACAGCCCCACGAACTCGAACTCGCCCTCCCGGCCCGCCCGGTTGACGTACGCGATGTACATCTGGTTCTCGAAGGCACGCACCGGGATCATCGACTCGGCGACGAACTGGAACGGGTGCATCTGCGCGGTCGGGACGACCAGCAGGTCGGTGCCGGCGAGGGCGTGGGCACGGACGTTCTCCGGGAACTCCACGTCGTAGCAGATCAGGATCCCGACGCGCAGACCGTCCAGCTCCGCCTGGACGACCGGCTGGTCCCCGGACGTGAAGTGGTCCCGCTCGAAGCAGCCGAAGAGGTGGGTCTTGCGGTAGTTGGCGAGCCGGGTGCCGTCGGCGGAGATCAGCTGGGCGGAGTTGAACACGGCGTCGCCGTCCCGCTCGGGATAGCCGTAGGCGATCGCCAGTCCGTGGCGCGTCGCGGTCTCGGCGATGGCGTCCGCGCAGTCGCCGTCGGCGGGCTCGGCGAGCCGGCCGATGTCGTCGCCGATCGCGTACCCGGTCAGGAACATCTCCGGCGCGAGCAGCAGCCCGGCGCCCGCGGCGGCGGCCCGGCCCGCGGCCTCGTCGAGGACCTTGAGGTTCTCGACCGTGGAGCCGGGTCGGCCGGAGCTCTGGAGCAGGGCGGTGCGCATGCGTGTTCCTCACCGGTACGCGGGGGTTTCGGGGGGCCTGATAGACGGTACGGTCGGCGGCTGCGGCCGGACAAGGAGCAGCCGTTGCGCGTCCGTGAGCGGATCATTGCGTCCGCCGCCGGGTCGGCGGCGATTCGTTGCGGGCCCCGACCGGTCCTCCCCTGGGCGCATGCCCGGGAGGTGTTTCCCCGCCGTGCGGCGGAGGCCGGGTCCCGCCCCGGGTGCGATGTGGCGCGGGCGCCGCGCCGGGACAGTGGTGGGCGTCCAGTCGACGTGCGTCACCTGTCGACCGCGGTCGGCGGCCCGGCCCCGGCCGGGGACGACATCACCTTCTCCTTCGACGCGCACCTGGCCGCGAAGGACAAGGCCGACCCGATGAAGGCGACCGGCACCTTCGAGTGGAGCCACTATGTGGACGGCGAGGGTGCCTGGGCGAAGGCGAAGGTCGACTGCCTGGTCACCGGCGGCAAGGTGGCCGTCGTATCCGGGGTCGTCACCGCCACGGACCTGCCCGGCGCGAAGGGCACCCGGGTCGGCATCACCGTGCACGACCTCGGCCGCCACGACCGGCTCGGGTACAGCTGGGCGACGACCGAGGACCTCGGCCCGAAGGACCTGCCCAAGTGCGTGGGCTCGGCGCCCTTCGAGAAGGTGAAGAAGGGCACCGGCGACTTCTCGGTCATCCCCTGGCAGCCCGACTTCTAGCAGGTGCCGCCAGCAGCAGCGCGGTCAGCAGGTACGGCACCGCGCACCACGCGAAGGCGATGCCGTGTCCCGCGGCCGTGCCGAGCACCGCGTAGCCGCCGTACACGGCGACCGTGGCCAGGTCGGTGCCCAGTCCGGCGAGCGAGGTGAGGGTGGCCCGCCGGGCGTCGTCGATGCTCCGCTGGAGCCGTGCGTCGGCCAGCACGCTCGCCGCCTGGAAACCGCCGAAGGCGAGCGCCACCAGGGCGATCCCGGCCGGGGTGCCCGCGCCGGCGCCCACGGCCAGGGCGAGAGCCGTGCCCGCGAGCAGGGCCGCGAGGCCCTTGGTGCCCAGGCGCTCGCCCGCCCCGGCCAGCAGGCCTCCGGCCGTGGCACCCGCCCAGACCAGCAGCAGCAGGTAGGGCACGAGCGCGTCGGACACGCCGGTGTCCCGCACCAGCAGCGGCGTGTACTCGTCGAGGGCGCCCCACACGGCGGTGACGGCCGGGACCAGCAGGAGCGCTCCCCGTACGGACCGCTCGGCGCGGGCCTCGGCGAGCCCGGCCCGCAGGGTCGCGGTCCAGCCGTCGTGCCCCTGCGCCCCCGGGGTGCGGTGTTCCGGGAGCCGGGTCGCCGCCGCCGCCGCCAGCAGGCACACCAGCACGCTCGCGGCGCCGACGGCGGTGTGGCCGCCCCAGGCCAGGACCGGCCCGGCCAGTCCCATCGCCGCCATGACGGCCACCAGCCCGGCCGCGCGGACCCGGCCCATGACCTGGGCGTACCGGTCGGCGGCGCCGAGCCGCGCCAGTTCGTCGTGGACCAGCGCCTCACGCGCACCGGAGGCGAGGGCTCCGCCGGCGCCCCACAGCACGAAACCGAGGGCGAAGGCGCCGTACGACGGAACGAGCGTCCACAGGGTGAAGCCGGCGGCGGTGAGCAGCGGGCCGAGCCACAGCAGCGACCGGCGGGAGACCGCGTCGGCCCAGGCGCCGGAGGGGACCTCCAGAGTCACGCCGGTGACCGACCACAGGGCGAACAGGGAGGAGATCTGCCAGACCGACAGGCCGGTGTCGCGGAACAGCAGCGCGTACACCGGGTAGAGCAGGACGAAGTCTTCGAGGAACGCGTAGCCGTACAGCGTGCGCGTCAGCCGGCGGACGCCGGTGCCGGGCACGCGCGCGGGTGAGAGAGTCATGAGGCCTTCCCGAGGGGGCGGTTCGGACACCGGACGTGCGGTACGCACGGCGTCCGAGGCGGTCCTCGGGAGGCGCGGCTGGTGGATCAATGTCGCCAGGTCATGACACCGATGCTAGGGGTGTCGCCCGGAGCGGGCCACAGACTTACGTGGGCGAACCCGACGAGAAGCGCCGCAGCAGCGGCGACAGCACGAGCACGGACTTGGTCCGCTCGACGAACGGCTCCCCGGCGATCCGCTCCAGGACCCGTTCGAAGTGCCGCATGTCGGAGGCGAAGACCTGGGCGATCGCGTCCGCGTCCCCGGTGACGGTGGACGCGGCCACGACCTCCTGGTAGCGCTCCAGGCCCCGCTGGATGGTCTCCGGGGAGGTGTTGCCCCGGCAGTAGATCTCGACGAACCCCTCGGTCTGCCAGCCGAGGGCGCCCGGGTCCACCCGTACGGTGAAGCCGGTGATGGCTCCGGTGGCCCGCAGCCGGTCCACGCGCCGTTTCACGGCGGGCGCGGACAGGCCGACGATGTGGCCGATGTCGGCGTAGGAGCGGCGGGCGTCCTCGGCGAGGGCGTGCACGATGCGTTCGTCGAGATCGTTCAGCACAGTGGGTCGGTCACTTTTCGGATGGTGCGAGTCGGGACCGGCGGTAGCCGTACACGAAGTAGAACACGAGCCCGGCGGCCATCCAGACACCGAAGACGACCCAGGTCACGGTCGACAGGCTGCCCATCATCCAGAGGCAGAGGACGAAGCCCAGCGCGGGCAGGACCGGGGAGAGCGGCACCCGGAAGGTGCGGGGCATGTCCGGCCGGGTCCGGCGCAGCACCACGACGGCCACGTTGACCAGCGCGAAGGCGAACAGGGTGCCGATGCTGGTGGCGTCGGCGAGCTGCCCGAGCGGGATGGCGGCGGCCAGCACACCGCAGAACAGGGAGACGATCAGGGTGTTGGCACGGGGCGTGCCGCTCTTCGGGTGGACCCTGGCGAACACCTTCGGCACGAGGCCGTCGCGGGACATGGCGAACAGGATGCGGGTCTGGCCGTACAGCACGGTCAGCACCACGCTCGCGATGGCGATGACGGCGCAGAACGCCAGCAGGGTCCCCCAGAAGGTCTGCCCGGTGACCTCGCGCATGATCTGGGCGAGGGCGGCCTCGGAGCCGGTGAAGTTCTCCCAGGGCTTGGCGCCGACGGCGACGGCGGCGACGAGGACGTACAGCGCCGTGACGATGACCAGCGACAGCATGATCGCGCGCGGCAGGTCACGCTGGGCGTTCTTGGCCTCCTCGCCGGCGGTGGAGGCGGCGTCGAAGCCGATGTAGGAGAAGAACAGCGTCGCCCCGGCGGCGCTGACGCCCGCCATGCCCAGGGGCATGAAGTTCTCGTAGTTGCCGGAGCGGAAGCCCTGGACGCCGATGGCGCAGAACAGCACCAGTGCGGCGATCTTCACGATGACCATGACGGTGTTGGCGCGGGCGGACTCGCGGGCGCCGCCCAGCAGGAACGCCATCGCGAGCAGGACGACGATCAGCGCGGGCAGGTTGAACACACCGCCGTCGCCGGGCGGTGCGGACAGGGCGGCCGGGATGGTGACGCCGACGGTCCCGTCGAGCAGTTCGTTGAGGTACTCGCCCCAGCCGACCGCGACGGCGGCGACGGAGACGCCGTACTCGAGGACCAGGCACCAGCCGCAGATCCAGGCGATCAGCTCGCCCATCGTTGCGTACGCATACGAGTACGAGGAGCCGGAGACCGGGATGGTGCCCGCCAGCTCGGCGTAGGAGAGGGCCGAGAACAGGGCGGTCAGGCCGGCTATGACGAAGGCGAGCGTGACGGCCGGGCCCGCCTTGGGGACGGCCTCGCCGAGCACGACGAAGATGCCGGTGCCGAGGGTGGCGCCGATGCTGATCATGGTGAGCTGCCACAGGCCGAGGGAGCGCCGCAGCGAGCCTCCCTCGCCCTGGCCACCCTCCGCGACCAGGTTCTCCACCGGCTTGCGACGCATGAGGCGCGCGCCGACGCCGGGGGACGCGGGGGCGGCTGTCTGGCCTGGGTTCTGCGGGGGTGCGCCTTGGTCGAGCACGCGCTGGCTCCTTTTCGCTGCCGGTCAGGGCGGCAGGGACCGCAGGCACCCTTGAGCAGGGACCCGCCGAGCGGAGTCCCCGCCACGCCACGTACAAGGCGACAGCCTACGAGGAGCGGCGTTGCTGTCGAAATGCAGCAACCTTGCGCATGCGCGCAAGATCATTGCGTGCATGGGGGCTGGCCGGAGGTTCGTTGCAACGCCGCTTTCGTCCGTTGCGCGGGCAGACGCGTACGGCCCCCGCCTCTCCCTGCCGGGCAGGTCGAACGGGGGCCGTACGAAGGGGTGTCGGGCGCGTCAGTTCCAGCTGGCGTGCAGCGGCTTGCCCTCGGCGTAGCCGGCGGCGCTCTGGATGCCGACGATGGCCTTCTCGGCGAACTCCTCCAGGGAGCCGGCCCCGGCGTACGTGCAGGAGGAGCGGACGCCCGCGATGATCGAGTCGATCAGGTCCTCGACGCCGGGGCGGGCCGGGTCGAGGAACATCCGGGACGTGGAGATGCCCTCCTCGAACAGCGCCTTGCGGGCCCGGTCGTACGCCGACTCCTCGGACGTGCGGTTGCGCACGGCCCGCGCGGAGGCCATGCCGAAGGACTCCTTGTAGGCGCGCCCCTGGGCGTCGTGCTGGAGGTCGCCCGGGGACTCGTAGGTGCCCGCGAACCAGGAGCCGACCATCACGTTGGACGCGCCGGCGGCGAGGGCCATGGCCACGTCGCGCGGGTGGCGGACGCCGCCGTCGGCCCACACGTGCTTGCCGTACTTCTTCGCCTCGGCGGCGCACTCCAGGACGGCGGAGAACTGCGGCCGGCCGACGCCGGTCATCATGCGCGTCGTGCACATGGCACCGGGTCCGACACCGACCTTGACGATGTCCGCGCCCGCCTCGATCAGGTCGCGCACGCCCGCGGCGGCCACCACGTTGCCCGCGACGATCGGCACCTGCGGGTCGAGGTCGCGCACCAGCTTCAGGGCGCTGATCATCGACTCCTGGTGGCCGTGCGCGGTGTCGATGACGAGCGTGTCGACGCCCGCGTCCAGCAGCTGCTTGGCCTTGCCCGCGACGTCGCCGTTGATACCGACGGCGGCGGCGATCCGCAGCCGCCCCCGCGCGTCCGTGGCGGGCTTGTAGAGCGTGGCGCGCAGGGCGCCCTTGCGGGTGAGGATGCCGGCGAGCGTGCCGTCCTCGTTGACCGCGGGGGCGTAGCGGCGGTTGGCGTGGTCGAGGGTGTCGAAGGCCTCGCCCGGGTCCATGTGCGCGTCGATCAGCAGCAGGTCCCGGGACATGACCTCGCCCAGCTGCGTGAAGCGGTCCACGCCGGACAGGTCGGAGTCGGTGACCACGCCGACCGGCCGGTGGTTCTCGTCGACGACGACTCCGGCGTTGTGCGCGCGCTTGGGCAGCAGCGCCAGCGCGTCCGCGACGGTCTGGTGGGGCACCAGCATGATCGGGGTGTCCAGGACCAGGTGCCGGCTCTTCACCCAGGAGACGACGTCGGTGACGACGTCGATCGGGATGTCCTGCGGTATCACGACGAGCCCGCCGCGGCGGGCCACGGTCTCGGCCATGCGGCGCCCGGCGATGGCGGTCATGTTGGCGACGACGAGCGGGATGGTGGTGCCCGTGCCGTCCGGGGAGCTGAGGTCGACGGCCTGCCTCGAGCCCACCGAGGAGCGGCTCGGCACCATGAAGACGTCGTCGTACGTCAGGTCGTACCCGGGCTGGATGTCATTGAGGAAACGCACGTGCTGCACATCCCAGTCGATCAGAGGTGACCCCCCGACCGGCCGGCCAGGGGGAAAGAGCACGTACTTCATTGTCCCATGCCGGCTGCGCGGACGTCCCCCAGCGGATCATCCAGGCTGGTCAGGGGCTCTCTCGGAGGATTCTCCAAGCCCGAGGGTCACGAAGAGACCCGGACCCCGGTCCGTCGCCTCGGCGAAGATCTCCTCCGCGACCTGCCACTCCTCGGGCCGCTTCTCGGCGTACGCCCGCCAGCCCCGGACGACGACCAGCAGCCCCCGCTCCACGGCTCCCTCGGGCCAGAGGGCGGGGTCGGCCAGGCAGTCGGCGAGGGCGTCCCAGTTGCGGCCGAACCACTCGGGCAGGGCCAGGTCACGGGCGCAGCGGTCCATGAGACCCGCCTTGTCCGTGACCCCGTCGAGGTCCAGCACGACCACGATCCGGCCGGCCGGGTCGTCCGGCACCTCGTGCGACTGGCTGACCATCTGTCAGACTCCGTCCGGGTCGGCCCTGTTGAGTGCGGGCTTCGGTGCCGGCCCCGCCGTCATCAGATAGTCCGCGGCCGACGTGTCCGTCACCAGGCTGGTGACGAGCCCGGACCGCAGCACCGCGTCGATCGCGGGTCCCTTGCGCTGTCCGCCGGCGATCGCGACGACCTCGGGGATACTGCGGAGCTGGTCGGCCTTGACGGTGATGCACCGCTCGCCCAGGTCCCGGCCGACCCTTCGGCCCTCGGCGTCGAAGAGGTGCGCGGACATCTCGGCGGCGACACCGAGCGAGGCGTAGTGCGCGCGCTCCTCGTCGCTGAGCATGTCGTGCACCGTGGAGATGCCCGGCTCCCAGGAGCCGATGGAGACGCAGGCGACGGTGACCTTGTCGAAGTGCTCGAAGGCCCGGGCGATCCCCGTCTGGTTGCGCAGTGCCGAGGCCGTGGCCGCGTCGGGCAGCAGCATCGGCGCGTAGATGGGGTGCGCGTCACCGCCGGACACCTGGGCGGCACGGCGCACGGCCTCGACCGAGCCGCGCTCGGCGGTCCCGGCGTCGTACACGCCGGTCAGCTGCACCACCGTGCACGGCGGCAGCCGGTCGAGCGCCGCCGCCATGTGGATGGTGGAGCGGCCCCAGGCCAGGCCCAGCACATCACCTTCGTTGACCAGTTCGCCGAGCAGGTCGGCGGCCACTTCTCCCAGGTTCTCGGGGTCCGGTGTCTCCTCGGCATCGGCCGGGGACTCGACCACGACGGCGTGCCTGAGGCCGTAGCGGGCGCGGAGCGCGTCCGAGCGCTCGGCGTCCAGCTCCGCAGGCACACGGATCTCGATGCGTACGAGATCCCGTTCGAGGGCGGTCTCCAGGACCCGGGCCACCTTGAAGCGGCTGACGCCGAACTCCTCCGCGATCTGGATCTTGGACTTGCCCTCGAGGTAGAAGCGGCGGGCCATGGCCGCCGCCTGCACCAGCTCAGCGGGTCCCATCCGCATGGCTGACCGGCCCGCCGACATACCCGACACGGCGATCTCCTCACTGCTGTTCACACTCTGGATTCGCCGTTCATCCTTGCAGATCCGGCGCGGATGATCAGCCCTGATGAGAGCCGTTCACTTTGCTGTGGCTCAGTGGTCGCAGGCCCAGGAGGCCTTGGCGGTCGCCGCCTCCGCCTGCGTGCGTAGTGCACGTACCGCCTCTGCCGGGTCGTTTGCCCCGTAGACCGCCGATCCGGCCACGAAGACGTCGGCTCCGGCGTCCGCGCACCGCTCGATCGTGGAAGCGGAGACTCCGCCGTCGACCTGGAGCCAGAGCTCCAGACCGTGCTTGTTGATCAACTCGCGGGTGCGGCGAATCTTCGGAAGCATGATGTCGAGGAAGGCCTGTCCCCCGAAGCCCGGTTCGACCGTCATGATCAGCAGCATGTCGAGCTCGGGGAGCAGGTCCTCGTACGGCTCGACGGGGGTCGCGGGCTTGAGCGCCATGGAGGCGCGGGCGCCCTTGGCGCGGATCTCCCGGGCGAGCCGCACCGGGGCGGCGGCCGCCTCGACGTGGAAGGTGACGGAACCGGCCCCCGCTTCGACGTACTGGGGCGCCCACCGGTCAGGGGCCTCGATCATCAGATGGCAGTCCAGCGGGGTGTCCGTCGCGCGGGCGAGCGACTCTACGACCGGCACGCCGAGGGTGAGGTTCGGGACGAAATGGTTGTCCATGACGTCGACGTGGAGCCAGTCGGCTCCTTCCACGGCCTTCGCCTCGTCCGCGAGGCGGGCGAAGTCGGCGGACAGGATGCTGGGGTTGATCTGCGCGGCCATGACCTAAGACTGCCATGCCCTCCGGGGGTTGTGGGCATCGGTCCCGGGGCGCAGAGGGGGTCGCCGTGAAACAGGGCGTCGCACATCTCGTCTGCGGGCGGCGGGCCAAGTGGCTGGTGCTGGTGTTGTGGGTGGCGGTGCTGTTCGTGACGGCACCACTGGCGATGAAGCTCACCGACGCCCAGGACAACGACGCGTCGTCCTGGCTGCCGGGGTCCGCGGAGTCGACGCAGGTGCTGGAGATCTCCAAGGACTTCCGGCCGGAGCAGGTCCCGGCGGTGGTGATCTACGCCCGGGAGAGCGGGCTGACGGTCCAGGACCGGGCGGAGATCGCCGAGGACGCGCGGCAGCTCAAGGAGCTGCGTGACCATGGCATCCGGGGTGCGGAGACCCGGGGGCCGGTCTTCGACCGGCAGGCCGACCCGCGGGCGGCGCAGATCCTCGTGCCGATCACGATGGACGAGAAGGGCTGGGAGCGGATCTCGCCCGCCGTCGACTCCATCCGGGACGACGTCGGCGGGGGCGGCGCCGGGCTTGCCGTGCACATCACGGGTCCGGGCGGCACGGCGGCGGACTTCGCGGAGGCCTTCGAGGGCATCGACTCGACGCTGCTGTTCGCGGCGATGACCGTCGTCATCGTCATGCTGCTCATCACCTACCGCAGCCCGACCCTGCTGCTGGTCCCCCTGGTCTCCGTGGTCTGTGCGCTGTTCGCCTCCCAGGCGCTGATCTACCTGCTGGCCGAGCACGCGGGCCTGACGGTCAACGGCCAGAGCGCCGGCATCCTGACGGTGCTGGTCTTCGGGGCGGGGACGGACTACGCCTTGTTGCTGGTCGCCCGCTACCGGGAGGAGCTGCGCCGGCACGAGGACCGGCACGAGGCGATGGCCCAGGCGCTGCACCGGGCGGGCCCCGCGGTGCTCGCCTCCGGCGCGACGGTCGTGCTGAGCCTGCTGGTGCTGCTGGTCGCCGAGATGAACTCGACCAGCGGCCTGGGACCGGTGGCCGCGATCGGTGTCGCCGTCGCCCTGCTCGCGATGATGACGCTCTTCCCGGCCCTGCTGGTGATCGTCGGCCGGTGGATCTTCTGGCCGGTGATCCCGCACTTCGGTACGGCCGATCCGACCGAGCGGGGCGTGTGGGCCCGCGCCGGCCGCCGTATCGGCCGCCGTCCCCGGATGGTGTGGGGCGTCACGGTGGCGGTGCTGGCGGTCTGCTCGCTCGGCCTGATCCAGCTGCGCGCCGACGGCATCGGGAACGCGGACGCGTTCACCGGGAAACCGGACTCGATCGTCGGCCAGGAGGTTTCCGCACGCTATTTCCCGGCCGGGAGCGGCAATCCGCTCGTCATCGTCAGCAACCAGGCGCAGGCCCGGCAGGTGGGCCGCGCGGTCGCCGCCACGCCGGGCGTGGTCCCGGAGTCGCTGGGCCTGCCACCGGGCACGAAGCCGTCCTTCCAGGGCAGGGTCCTCTTCGAGGCCACGATGACCGCCCCGGCCGACAGCGACGCGGCGAAACAGACCGTGCAGCGGGTACGGGACGCCGTCCATGCGGTACCGGACGCCGATGCCCGGGTGGGCGGCGGTACGGCGGGCCTCGTGGACATGGACGAGGCGATCACCCATGACAACGTCCTGGTCATCCCGCTGGTGCTGGCGGTCGTCCTGCTGATCCTGTGCGCCCTGCTACGGGCCCTGATCGCGCCGCTGCTGCTGATCGGGACGGTGATCCTGTCGTTCGCGGCGGCCCTCGGCATCAGCGCGCTCGCGTTCCGGTACGTCTTCGACTACGCGGGCGAGGCGACCGACTTCCCGCTGTTCGTCTTCGTGTTCCTGGTCGCCCTGGGCATCGACTACAACATCTTCCTGACCACCCGCATCCGCGAGGAGGCGGTCCGCCAGGGCACCGGACCGGGCGTGGTCACGGGGCTCGCCGCCACCGGCGCGGTCATCACCTCCGCCGGCCTGGTCCTGGCCGGTACCTTCGCCGCGCTCGGCACCCTCCCCATGGTCGCCTTCGCCGAGATCGGCTTCGCGGTCGCCCTCGGTGTCCTCATCGACACGTTCGTCGTGCGCTCGGTCCTGGTGACGTCGCTGTTCCTGGACGTGGGGCCGAAGGTGTGGTGGCCGCACCGGCTGGCCGGGGAGGACGGCGGTGCGGCGGCCCGGGAGAGCGTCGAAGCGGGGGTCAGCCGGTCCGGCGGATGAGCGCCAGGTACATCGCGTCGGTCCCGTGCAGGTGCGGCCACAGCTGCACGTCGGGCCCTTCGCCGAGGTCCGGTACGCCGGGCAGCAGCGGCCGGGCGTCGAGGAGGTCGGTGTCCGGGTACTGCTTGAGGACGTCGGCGACCACGGCCCTGGTCTCGGCGAGGTGCGGCGAGCAGGTCGCGTAGCCCACGACTCCGCCGACCCGCACCGACTCCAGGGCGGTGCGCAGCAGGCCGCGCTGCAACGGCGCGAACCCCTCCAGGTCCTCCGGCCGGCGCCGCCAGCGCGCCTCGGGGCGGCGCCGCAGGGCACCGAGCCCGGTGCACGGCACGTCGACCAGCACGCGGTCGAAGCTGCCGGGCCGCCACGCCGGTCGCGTCCCGTCGGCGGCGATCACCTGGTAGGGCCCGGGGTTCCCGTCCAGCGCCTTGGCCACGAGCCCGGCGCGGTGGGTCTGCTTCTCGGAGGCGACGAGCAGCGCGCCCCGCTGGGCCGCGAGGGCGCCGAGCAGCGCGGCCTTGCCGCCGGGCCCCGCACACCCGTCCAGCCACCGCCGGTCCGGCCCGTCCAGGGGCGCGGCCGCGAGGGCGAGCGCCACGAGCTGGCTGCCCTCGTCCTGCACGCCCGCGCGTCCGTCCCGTACGGCCGCGACTGCGCCCGGCTCACCGCCCTCGGTCAGCCGCACGGCGTACGGCGACCAGTGCCCCGGCACGGCTGCGTCCTCTTCGAGCAGTTCCTCGGCGGTGGCCCGCCCGGGGCGCGCGACCAGGGTCACCTCGGGCCGCTCGTTGTCGGCGCGCAGCAGGTCCTCGATACCGGCGCGGCCGCCGCCGAGGGAGTCCCACAGCGCCGACACGACCCACCGCGGGTGCGAGTGGACGACGGCGAGGTGGTCCTCGGGGTCCTCGTCATAGGGCGGCGCGACCCGCTCCAGCCAGCCGTCCAGGTCGTGCTGCGCGACCTTCCGCAGCACGGCGTTGACGAACTTGGCCCGCCCGTCGCCGAGCACGACCCGCGCGAGCTCGACGGTGGCCGACACCGCCGCGTGCGTCGGGATCCGTGTCCCGAGCAGCTGGTGCGCGCCGAGGCTCAGCACGTCCAGCACCGGCGGGTCGACCTCCCCCAGCGGCCGGTCCACGCAGGCCGAGAGGACCGCGTCGTACGTCCCCTGCCGCCGCAGCGTGCCGTACACCAGCTCGGTGGCGAGCGCCGCGTCCCGGGCGTCGAACTTCTCGGGTCCCTCCTTCTCCCGCGCCTTGCGCAACAGGGGCGGCAGAACGAGGTTGGCGTAGGCGTCCCGCTCGTCCACGGCCCTCAGCGCCTCGAAGGCGAGGATGCGGACGGGGTCCTTCTTGGGCCGCCGGTAGGGCTTGCCGGACGTACGGGGCCGACGGGGCTGGTCGCTCACGAAAAAGGTGCTCCGGGTGTGAGAAGAAGTGCGCCGTCCAGCCTACGCCGCCCCGGACGTGTCGCCGCGTCAGCCCCCGAGCCGCTCGCCCTCGGTGATCCGCACCCCGCGGGCCCAGTCCGCCGCCCGCATCGGCTTCTTGCCCTGGGCCTGCACCCAGAGCAGCTCGACGGCGTACGAGCCGGTGCCGACGTACACGTTGTTCTTGCCGGCGGAGATCTGCCCCGGGGCGAGATCCGTCCGGTCCGGCGCGGGGGTGACCTGGATGAGCTTGAGCCGCTCACCGCGGAACGTGGTCCAGGCGCCGGGAGCCGGGGTGCAGCCCCGCACCATCCGGTCGACGCGCAGCGCGGGCGCGCTCCAGTCGATGTGGGCGTCCTCGACGTTGACCTTCGGGGCCAGGCTGACCCCTTCGGCCGGCTGCGGTACGGCCTTCAGCGTGCCGTCCTCGATCCCGTCCATGGTCGCCGCGAGCAGCCCGGCACCGGCGAAGGCCAGCCGCGTCAGCAGGTCCCCGCTGGTGTCGGTGGGCCGGATCTCCTCGGTGACCGTCCCGTACACCGGCCCGGAGTCGAGGCCCTCCTCGATCAGGAAGGTGGAAGCCCCGGTGATCTCGTCCCCGGCCATGATGGCGTGCTGCACGGGCGCGGCGCCGCGCCAGGCCGGCAGCAGGGAGAAGTGCAGATTGACCCAGCCGTGCGCGGGGACGTCGAGGGCGACCCGGGGCAGCAGCGCGCCGTAGGCGACGACGGGACAGCAGTCCGGCCCGATCTCCCGCAGCCGCTCCAGGAACTCGGGGTCCTTCGGCTTCGCGGGCTTCAGCACCTCGATTCCGGCCTCCTCCGCCCGCTCGGCGACGGGCGACGCGACGAGCCTGCGCCCACGCCCGGCCGGCGCGTCGGGCCGCGTGACGACAGCGGCCACCTCGTGCCGCTCAGAGGCGAGAAGAGCGTCCAGAGCGGGAACGGCGACCTCGGGTGTACCGGCGAAGACGAGCTTCATGGGGTGGTGGGGGCCTCTCGGGCGGGAGTGGACGGCGGGCAGCACACAAGTCTATGAGCCCCGCCGTGGAACGGGTGGTGCGCGGGCGGACAGACGGAGCCGACGGCCGAAGGCCGAGGCGCACACCCCGCGCAAACAGGCGCACGCATATGCCCCCACGCCCCCACACCGTGACCCGCGGAGCGAATCCGCGTTGGTCAAGACAGAGTTGACCACATCGGGCCGCGATCGCGGCCCATTCCCTTTCAACGCCGGTTCGAGAGGCTTGTTCATGGCCGACCACGCAACCCACGACGCCCAGGCTCGGGCCAGCCTGCACTTGCTGGTGCGGGACATCGAGCGGGTCCGCCGGCAGGTGGACGCACTGCGCACACTCACCGCCCAGCTGGGCAACGTCTACCGCCCGCGCCGCTCCGGCTCCTCCACGGGCTTCGTCGTCTACGGACGCGCCCCCGCCCCGACGGTACGTCTCGCCCAGGAGCTGCGGGACAGTGTCGAGACCCTGGTCACGGCGGCCGTGGACTTCGACCGCTCGCTCGGCTTCTCGTGGGACGCGGTGGGCTCCGCGCTCGGAGTCACCAAACAGGCGGTCCACCGCCGTTACGGCGCACGCCGGGCCACGGCCCAGTCGGCCGCGTCCGAGGCGGAGCGGACACCGGAGCCCTCGGGCTCGCGCACGGTCAGTGTGAACACCGGCCTCCCGACGGTCCCGGCGGCCCGCTCCATGCCCACCCAGCCGACGGCGGGCAGCCCGGCCCTGCGCGACGAGGCGAGGCCGACGGCCTTCCCCGGCCCACGCAACGGCTGACCCGCACCCCGCCCCGACAGGCCGCTGCCCTCCCGATACGTAGGGGAGGGCAGCGGCCTGTACGCGCAGCGAACAGCGGCAGACACGACCTCAGCCACCGCCACCGGCTCGGACGACCGCAGTCACCGGCTCACCCGATGTCAGCCGGATCGATCCGCACCCAGACAGGCTCCGCACTCCCCCGGGCCGTCCGCGCGGCCTGCGCGGCCTTCAGCGCGGCGGCCAGTGCCGCCCCCTTGCCCGGCGGCACCCGGACCAACGCCCGCTCCCACTGCTCCCCGGGCGGCGGCGCCCCCGCCCGCCGCGGTCGCCCCGCGGCCGGGACGGGCAATGGCACCGGCCCCAGCACCTCGGCCTCCGGCGGCAGTTCGGCCGCACGGAGAAACTCGGCCACCGCCTCCGCCGGCCCCGACACGGCCGCCATCCGCGACACCGGCGGAAACCCCAGCTCGGCCCGCTCGGCGAGTTCCCGCACCGCGTGACCGACGGGGTCCCACCGTACGAGCGCCTGGACCGGCCGCAGCGTCGGCTCGGCCACGACCACCACTGTGCCGCCGACCGGCTGCGGCCGGACGAGCGACCCGGCCGCGATCCACCGCCGCAACGCGTCCTCACCGGCCCGCAGATCGGGCCGCCCGAGCATCGCCCACCCGTCGAGCAGCAGCGCCGCCGCGTATCCGCCCTCGGCGACGGGCTCGGCCCCCGGCGTACTCACCACCAGCGCAGGCGCCCCCGGCACCGTGTCGAGCACGTGTTCACGACCCGAGGTCCGCACCGGAACGGCGGGGAAGGCCCGTCCGAGTTCCTCGGCGGTCCGCCGCGCGCCCACCACCGAGGCGCGCAGCCGGAACGCACCGCACTCCGGGCAGTGCCAGCCGTTCTCCTCACGGCCGCACCACCCGCAGCACAGCGCGCCGCCGTCCCGCGTTTCCAGCGGCCCGGAGCAGTGCCGGCACCGCGCGGGCGCCCGGCAGTTGGCGCACGCCATGCGCGGTACGTATCCCCGCCGGGGCACCTGCACCAGCACCGGACCGTGCCGCAGGCCCTCCCTGACGACCTGCCAGGCGAGGGTCGGCAGCCGGGCGGCCCGGGCGGCCTCGTCCCGCGCGAGGTCCCCGTCGCCGACGGTGCGGACGAGCGGAGCGGTGGCCCGCACCTGCTCACGCCCGGCGACCAGCGGACGGGCCCACCCGCTCTCGACGAGCTGCGCGGCCTCCACCGTGCAGCCCCAACTGCCCAGCAGGAAGCCGCACTTGTCCTGGGCGGCCCGCAGCAGCAGCACCTCACGCGCATGGGGCTGCGGGGCGTGCTGCTCGCTGTGGCTGTCGTCCCCGTCGTCCCAGATGGCGACCAGCCCGAGGTCCTGGACCGGTGCGAACATCGCGGCCCGGGTCCCGATCACGGCCCGCACGGAGCCCCGCCGGACCGCGAGCCACTGCGCGTACCGCTTCTCGGGTCCCGCGTCGGCGGTGAGCACCGCGTGCCGCCCCTTCCCCAGCAGGGCCGTCAAGGCGGCGTCCACCCGCGCGACCGCCCGCCCGTCGGGCAGGACGGCGAGCGCACCGCGACCGGAGGCCAGCGTCGCCCCGACGGCCCGGGCCAGCTCCTCGCTCCACTGCGGGCCGGGCAGCGCGTTCCACACGGCCCGGGGCGCGCCGCCGGAGGCGAGCGACTCCAGGAAGGCCCCTCCCTGCTCGTACCGCTGCCAGGAGCCCGCCACGGGCGCCGGGGGCGGTGGCAGCGGTGCGGGCGAGGGGCGCTGCTCGGCCCGTGCGCTGCGCGGCGGCACCGCGAGTTGCAGGACGTCGGCGAGGCTGCCTGCGTACCGGTCGGCGACCGCACGGGCCAGCCCGACCAGTTCCTCACTGAGCACCCGCTCGGGCGACACGACCTGGGCGAGGGCGGCCAGCGGCCCGGAGTAGTCGGACTCGGCCAGCCGCTCGACGAGGAACCCGTCGATCAGCCCGCCGCCCTCGCGCCGCCCGTCCCGCACCCGGTGCCGCCCGGCCCCGAACCGCACCCGCACCCGCACGCCGGGCTGGGCCTGCTCGTCCAGTTCCTCGGGCACGGCGTAGTCGAAGTACCGGTCGAGATGGAGCACACCCTTGTCGACGAGCACCCGGGCGACGGGCAGGTCCTTGGCGAGCGCGGCCCCCCGCCAGGTCCGCGGCTTGGCCCGAGGCGTCCTGGCCTTCCGCACACTCTCCCGGATGAGCGCGAGCTGCTCGGGCGGCGCGCCCTCCGCGCCGCCGCCCGCCTGTTCGTTCTCGCTGCTCACGCTTGCATTCTTACCAAACGTCACTGACATCCGGCGGCCCTCGAGTACCCGCCTCCCGCCCGCCGGACGCACGACGAGGCCCGGCGCCCCGAAGGGTGCCGGGCCTCGCGAGGAACCGCGGCGGCGTCGGACCTGCGGCCCCGCCGCCTTCCGGGGACTTACAGGCCCACGGCCTTGCGCAGCGCGTCCACGCGGTCCGTCCGCTCCCAGGTGAACTCGGGAAGCTCCCGGCCGAAGTGGCCGTACGCCGCCGTCTGGGAGTAGATCGGGCGGAGCAGGTCGAGGTCGCGGATGATGGCGGCCGGACGGAGGTCGAAGACCTCGTCGATCGCCTTCTCGATCTTCTCCGTGTCGACCTTGGCGGTGCCGAAGGTCTCGACGAACAGACCGACCGGCTCGGCCTTGCCGATGGCGTAGGCCACCTGGACCTCGCAGCGGGTGGCGAGACCCGCGGCGACCACGTTCTTGGCGACCCAGCGCATGGCGT
Organism: Streptomyces chartreusis NRRL 3882; assembly: GCF_900236475.1. Classification (GTDB taxonomy): domain Bacteria; phylum Actinomycetota; class Actinomycetes; order Streptomycetales; family Streptomycetaceae; genus Streptomyces; species Streptomyces chartreusis_D. Next base: position 7,430,040 of record NZ_LT963352.1, on the reverse strand, counting down.
ACGCCGCGGAGCGGTCGACCTTGGACGGGTCCTTGCCGGAGAAGGCGCCGCCGCCGTGGCGGGCCATGCCGCCGTAGGTGTCGATGATGATCTTGCGGCCGGTCAGGCCGGCGTCACCCATCGGGCCGCCGATCTCGAAGCGGCCGGTGGGGTTGACCAGGAGGCGGTAGTTCTCCGTGTCCAGCTTGATGCCCTCGTCGAGCAGCGCCTTGAGCTCCGGGTCGACGACGAACTCCTTGATGTCCGGAGCCAGGAGCGAGTCCAGGTCGATGTCGGAGGCGTGCTGCGAGGAGACGACGACGGTGTCCAGGCGGACCGCCTTGTCGCCGTCGTACTCGATGGTGACCTGCGTCTTGCCGTCCGGGCGCAGGTAGGGGATCGTGCCGTTCTTGCGCACGTCGGACAGGCGCTTCGACAGGCGGTGGGCCAGGAAGATCGGCAGCGGCATGAGCGTCGGCGTCTCGTCCGTCGCGTAGCCGAACATCAGGCCCTGGTCGCCCGCGCCCTGCTTGTCGAGCTCGTCCTCGTCGCCCTCGACACGGGACTCGTAAGCCGTGTCCACGCCCTGGGCGATGTCCGGGGACTGCGCGCCGATCGACACCGAGACGCCGCAGGAGGCGCCGTCGAAGCCCTTCTTCGAGGAGTCGTAGCCGATTTCGAGGATCTTGTTCCGGACCAGCGTCGCGATGTCCGCGTACGTCTTGGTGGTGACCTCGCCGGCCACGTGCACCAGGCCGGTCGTGATCAAGGTCTCGACGGCGACCCGGGAGGTCGGGTCCTCGCGGAGCAGCGCGTCGAGAATGGTGTCGCTGATCTGGTCAGCGATCTTGTCGGGGTGACCCTCGGTCACGGACTCCGAGGTGAACAGGCGACGGGACACAACGCTCCCTGGGGTTGCAGCGGCTGCTGGCTGATCATTGGCGGACGGCGGGGGCTGCACCCGGCGCCGTCCGTGGAACAGTTTATCGGTCACGCTTCGGCCACGGTCCCCCTGTCTCGACACTCGGAAGTGCTGTGACCTGCGGCACGGGCATTCTGCCCAATGCCGAGCTGCGTTGGCCAGAGGCGCCACGCCCCGATCGGCCGTGTTTCACGGGGGCGCAGGGCGACTGAAACATCAGTGAAGGCGCTCGACCACCAGGCCCCATACGGTTTCGGCCAGGGCTTCCTTGGGTCCGTGCGGCACCGCGGTCTCGCTGCCGTCGGCGCCGAGGACGACGGCCTCGTTCTCCTCGGAACCGAAGGTTCTGCTCTCCCCGACCTCGTTCACCACCAGCAGATCACAGCCCTTGCGCTTCAGTTTCGCGCGGCCGTTGGCGAGCACGTCGTCGGTCTCCGCCGCGAAGCCGACGATCACCTGGCCGGGGCGGGCGCGCTCGGCGGAGACCTCCGCGAGGATGTCCGGATTCCGCACCAGCGTGATCGGCTCCGGCTCCTGGTCGTCCTTCTTCTTGATCTTCCCGGCCGCGTACACCGCCGGGCGGAAGTCCGCCACCGCCGCGGCCATGACCACCGCGTCGGCGTCTGCGGAGGCCTCCAGCACCGCCTCCCGCAGCTGCAGGGCGGTGCCCACGGGGACGACGTCCACGCCGGCCGGGTCGGGCAGGGCGCTGTTGGCCGCGATCAGCGTGACGCGGGCGCCGCGGGCGGCCGCGGTGCGGGCGAGGGCGTAGCCCTGCTTGCCTGAGGAGCGGTTGCCGAGGAAGCGGACGGGGTCCAGGGGCTCGCGGGTGCCGCCGGCGCTGATCACCACGTGCCGGCCCTTCAGGTCGGGCTCGGTCACGCCCCGGGCCAGCACCCGGCGGCAGACCTCGAAGATCTCGCCCGGGTCGGGGAGCCGGCCCTTGCCGGTGTCGACGCCGGTGAGGCGGCCCACGGCCGGTTCGATGACCAGGGCGCCGCGGCGGCGCAGCGTCGCCACGTTCTCCTGGGTGGCCGGGTGCTCCCACATCTCCGTGTGCATGGCGGGGGCGAAGACGACCGGGCAGCGGGCGGTGAGGAGGGTGTTGGTCAGGAGGTCGTCGGCGAGGCCGTGGGCCGCCTTGGCGAGCATGTCGGCGGTGGCGGGGGCGACGACGACCAGGTCGGCGTGCTGTCCGATGCGGACGTGCGGGACCTCGTGCACGTCGTCCCACACCTCGGTGGAGACCGGGTTTCCGGAGAGCGCGGACCAGGTGGCGGCGCCGACGAAGTGCAGCGCGGAGGCGGTGGGGACGACGCGCACGTCATGGCCCGACTCCGTCAACCGCCGCAGCAGCTCACAGGCCTTGTACGCGGCGATGCCGCCACTGACCCCCAGAACGACCTTCGGTTTGTCCACCGTCTCTCCCCGGACCTCGGCAACCGGCACAACGTACGACTCCATGACACACCACAGGCCCGGCAGTCGGCCTGCCGGGCCTGTGGAAAAGTCAGCGTCAAGCTGCAAATAGTACTTACTGCGCCGGGCCCTCGACGGCCTCGGACGTCAGCAGCCCCGCGTTGATCTCGCGAAGGGCGATCGAGAGCGGCTTCTCGTGGACGTGGGTGTCGACGAGAGGACCGACGTACTCGAGGAGACCCTCGCCGAGCTGCGAGTAGTACGCGTTGATCTGGCGGGCCCGCTTGGCCGCGTAGATCACGAGGCTGTACTTCGAGTCGGTGGCCTCGAGGAGCTCGTCGATCGGCGGGTTGATGATGCCCTCGGGCGCGGAGATGGAAGAGGACACGCTCTACCTTCCGATGGATGGGAAAGATTCTGTCGGGGTGATCAGCGAGACCCGGAAACGATCAGCGATGGTCACACGACGTCCATCAAGGCTAGCAGCTCGCGAGCCACGTCCTCGACGGAGGTGTTCACCAGGGTCGTGTCGAACTCCGGCTCGGCGGCCAGTTCGATCTTGGCCGCCTCGAGCCGGCGCTCGATGACCTCGGGCGGTTCGGTGCCCCGCCCGGTGAGTCTGCGCACCAGCTCCTCCCAGGAGGGAGGAGCCAGGAACACCAGCTGGGCCTCGGGCATCGACTCCCGGACCAGACGGGCGCCCTGGAGGTCGATCTCGAGGAGTACGGGCTCGCCCTTCTCCAAGCGCTCCTGCACGGCCGCACGCGGCGTGCCGTAGCGGTTACCCGCGAACTCGGCCCACTCCAGCAGTTCGCCGTTGGCGATCAGCTTGTCCATCTCGTCGTCGGTGACGAAGAAGTAGTGGACTCCGTGCTTCTCGCCGGGGCGGGGCTTGCGGGTCGTCGCCGACACCGAGAGCCAGACCTCGGGATGTTCCTTGCGCATATGGGCGACGACCGTGCTCTTGCCGACCCCGGAGGGGCCGGAGAGCACGGTCAGCCGCGGACGTACGTCCGGGGGCACGGGGGTCGTCCCCCGGGGTGTTGCAGCCATGCAGCGATTATCCAGCAATCCCGGAGTGCCCGGGACTCGCTCCCCCTTCAGTGCCCGGTTCAGGAACCGGTGCTGCCGAACTCACGCTCGAGGGAGGCGATCTGGTTGGACCCGAGACCACGCACGCGGCGGCTCTCGGAGATACCGAGTCGCTCCATGATCTGCTTGGCGCGGACCTTGCCCACGCCCGGCAGGGACTCGAGGAGGGCGGAGACCTTCATCTTGCCGATGACGTCGTTCTCCTGGCCCTGCTTGATGACCTCGTGAAGGGAGGCGCCGGAGTGCTTGAGTCGATTCTTGACCTCGGCCCGCTCCCGGCGAGCCGCGGCGGCCTTTTCGAGCGCGGCTGCGCGCTGTTCAGGGGTAAGGGGCGGAAGAGCCACGCCTACGTCACCTCGGATGTCGAACTGTCGGATACGGACCGGTGAGGAACCTAGTCGCCCCACACCTGGGGAGCCACGAGCAACACGCTTGCCCGTTCACTCTCGTCGGAGACTAGCGGGCAAGTCCGCCAGAGTCAGCGAGAACAGCGGAAAAGTCCTGGTCAGCCTTCATCTGAACGGACATTTAGGACATACTGCCCCGGATTTGAGGATGTATTCAGACTCAAGCGCGCCCCGGACCACTCATCGGAGGACTCCGGAGGAGATCAGGAGGAGGTCGGAAAGAGGTCAGCCTGAGGTCAGACGGACGTCACGGCCTGCCGGATCTCCTCCGCGAAGCGCTCCGCGGCGTCACGCAGCGCGACCGCGTCGGGACCGTGGCGCAGCACTCCCCGGCTGACGTTCGGCACGACGTTGCGCACCGCCGCCCCGAAGACCCCGGGAAGATCGGCCGGCGTCGCCCCCTGGGCACCGATACCGGGCGCGAGGAGCGGGCCGTTGATGTCCAGGTCGTACGACGACAGGTCACCGAGGGTCGCGCCGACGACCGCGCCGAAGGACCCCAGGGGCTCCTCCCCCGCGTTCTCGGCGGACAGGTGCGCGAGCACGGTCGCTCCGACGTTCCGGCCGTCGGACCGCACGGCGTGCTGGACCTCGCCGCCCTCCGGGTTGGAGGTCAGCGCCAGCACGAACAGCCCGGCGCCGCTCTCCCGGGCCAGCGCGACGGCCGGGCTGAGCGAGCCGTAACCCAGGTAGGGCGAGACGGTCAGCGCGTCGGAGAACAGCGGGGCGTCCTTGTGCAGGAAGGACTCGGCGTACGCGGCCATGGTCGAGCCGATGTCGCCGCGCTTGGCGTCCATCACGACCAGCGCGCCGGCCGCCCGCGCCTCGGCCACCGACTTCTCCAGGACGGCGACGCCGCGCGAGCCGAACCGCTCGAAGAACGCGCTCTGCGGCTTGAGCACGGCGACCCGGTCGGCCACCGCCTCGACGACCGTGCGGCTGAACCGCTCCAGGCCCGTCACGTCGTCGTTGAGGCCCCACTCGGCGAGCAGGGAGGCGTGCGGGTCGATGCCGACGCACAGCGGGCCGCGCTCGTCCATCACGCGGCGCAGACGGGCGCCGAAGGGTTCGAGACCACTCATGCCGTCTTCCTCACGTCGGCGCCCACCGCGTCGGCGAGCGTGGCGTACGGGCTGGTGCGCAGGCGCGCGGCGAGCCCCTTGTGGATGGAGCGGCCCCAGAAGGGCCCCTCGTAGATGAAGGCGCTGTAACCCTGGACCAGCGTGGCACCGGCCAGGATGCGCTGCCAGGCGTCCTCGGCGTTCTCGACGCCGCCGACGCCCACCAGGGTGATCCGGCCGCCCACGCGCGCGTAGAGGCGGCGCAGGACCTCCAGGGAGCGTTCCTTCAGGGGTGCCCCGGACAGGCCGCCGGTCTCCTTGACCAGGGAGGAGTCTGACTTCAGGCCGAGTCCCTCGCGCGCGATCGTGGTGTTCGTGGCGATGATCCCCTCCAGGCCGAGTTCCACGGCGAGGTCGGCGACGGCGTCGATGTCCTCGTCGGCGAGGTCCGGCGCGATCTTGACCAGGAGCGGGACGCGCCGCGCGGCCACCGCCCGGTCGGCGGCCTCGCGGACGGCGCTCAGCAGGGGGCGCAGCGCCTCGGTGGCCTGGAGGTTGCGCAGGCCGGGCGTGTTCGGGGAGGAGACGTTGACGACGAGGTAGTCGGCGTAGGGGGCCAGCCGCTCGGCGGACTTCACGTAGTCCGCGACGGCCTCCTCCTCGGGGACGACCTTGGTCTTGCCGATGTTGACACCGACGACGGTCTTGAAGACGGGCGTCCGGGAGGCCAGACGGGCGGCGACGCGGAGCGATCCGTCGTTGTTGAAGCCCATGCGGTTGATCAGCGCCCGGTCCTTGACCAGGCGGAACAGCCGCTGTTTGGGGTTGCCGGGCTGCGGTTCACCGGTGACCGTGCCGATCTCGACGTGGTCGAAGCCGAGCATCGCCATGCCGTCGATGCCGACCGCGTTCTTGTCGAAGCCCGCGGCGAGCCCGAAGGGGCCGTGCATGCGCAGCCCGAAGGCCTCCGTGCGCAGCTCCTTGTGGCGGGGCGCGAGGGCGGCCGCGAGGAGGGTGCGCAGCACGGGCACGCGGGCGGCCAGGCGGATCCAGCGGAAGGCGAGGTGGTGCGCCTGCTCCGGGTCCATCCGCTTGAAGAGCAGACTGAAAAAGATCTTGTACATGGTGTCCTCACGAAGACATGGCGTCCTCACGAAGAGGGGGACACCGTTTCCGGTGTCCCCCTCTTCGGCTGCTAGTCGCGGGCCGCGGTCAGGTGTTCCGCGTGTTCCTGGAGCGATCGGACGCCCACGTCGCCGCGGTTGAGGGCGTCGATGCCCTGGACCGCCGCCGCGAGCGCCTGGACCGTCGTCAGGCAGGGCACGGAGCGTGCCACGGCCGCGGTACGGATGTCGTAGCCGTCGAGGCGGCCACCGGTGCCGTACGGGGTGTTGACGATGAGGTCGACCTCGCCGTCGTGGATGAGCTGGACGATGGTCTTCTCGCCGTTCGGGCCGGTGCCCTCGGACTGCTTGCGCACGACGGTGGCGTTGATGCCGTTGCGCTTGAGGACCTCGGCCGTGCCGGAGGTGGCGAGCAGCTCGAAGCCGTGCGCGACGAGCTCACGGGCCGGGAAGATCATCGAGCGCTTGTCGCGGTTGGCGACCGAGATGAAGGCGCGGCCCTTGGTGGGCAGCGGGCCGTAGGCGCCCGCCTGCGACTTGGCGTACGCCGTGCCGAAGACGGAGTCGATGCCCATGACCTCGCCGGTGGAGCGCATCTCCGGGCCGAGGACCGTGTCGACGCCGCGGCCGTGGATGTCGCGGAAGCGCGACCACGGCATGACGGCCTCCTTGACGGAGATCGGCGCGTCCAGTGGGAGCTCGCCGCCGTCGCCACTGGCCGGCAGCAGGCCCTCGGCGCGCAGCTCGGCGATCGTGGCGCCCAGCGAGATCCGGGCGGCGGCCTTGGCCAGCGGCACCGCGGTCGCCTTCGAGGTGAAGGGGACGGTCCGCGAGGCGCGCGGGTTGGCCTCCAGCACGTAGAGGATGTCGCCCGCCAGCGCGAACTGGATGTTGATCAGGCCGCGCACCCCGACGCCCTTCGCGATGCCCTCCGTGGAGGCCCGCAGGCGCTTGATGTCGAAGCCGCCGAGCGTGATCGGGGGCAGGGCGCACGCCGAGTCGCCGGAGTGGATGCCGGCCTCCTCGATGTGCTCCATGACGCCGCCGAGGTACAGCTCCTCGCCGTCGTAGAGTGCGTCGACGTCGATCTCGATCGCGTCGTCGAGGAACCGGTCGACCAGGACCGGCCGGGACGGGCTGATCTCCGTCGACTCGGCGATGTACGCCTCCAGGCGCGTCTCGTCGTAGACGATCTCCATGCCGCGCCCGCCGAGGACGTACGACGGGCGCACCAGGACCGGGTAGCCGATCTCGTCGGCGATGGCCTTGGCCTCGGCGAAGGTGGTGGCGGTGCCGTGCTTGGGGGCCGGGAGGCCGGCCTCCTTGAGGACCCGGCCGAAGGCGCCCCGGTCCTCGGCCGCGTGGATGGCTTCCGGGGACGTGCCGACGATCGGCACGCCGTTGTCCTTCAGCGCCTGCGACAGGCCCAGCGGGGTCTGGCCGCCGAGCTGGACGACGACACCCGCCACCGGGCCGGCCTGCTGCTCCGCGTGCACGATCTCCAGCACGTCTTCGAGCGTCAGCGGCTCGAAGTACAGGCGGTCGGAGGTGTCGTAGTCCGTGGAGACGGTCTCCGGGTTGCAGTTGACCATCACGGTCTCGTAGCCCGCGTCGCTCAGCGCGAAGGAGGCGTGGACGCAGGAGTAGTCGAACTCGATGCCCTGGCCGATGCGGTTCGGGCCGGAGCCCAGGATGATGACGGCCGGCTTCTCGCGGGAGGCGACCTCCGTCTCCTCGTCGTAGGAGGAGTAGAAGTACGGCGTCTTCGCGGCGAACTCGGCGGCGCAGGTGTCGACCGTCTTGTAGACCGGGCGGACGCCCAGCGCGTGCCGGACCTCGCGGACGACGTCCTCGCGCAGGCCGCGGATCTCACCGATCTGCTGGTCGGAGAAGCCGTGCCGCTTGGCCTCGGCGAGCAGGTCGGTGGTCAGCTCGGGCGCCTCGGCCAGTTCGTCCGCGATCTCCTTGAGCAGGAAGAGCTGGTCGACGAACCAGGGGTCGATCTTCGTGTACTCGAAGACCTCCTCGGGCGTGGCACCGGCACGGATGGCCTGCATGACGGTGTTGATACGGCCGTCGGTCGGGCGAACGGACGCCTCCAGCAGCTCCTGCTTGTCGCCGGGCTCGCCGACGAAGGTGAACTGGCTGCCCTTCTTCTCCAGCGAGCGCAGGGCCTTCTGGAAGGCCTCGGTGAAGTTGCGGCCGATGGCCATGGCCTCGCCGACCGACTTCATGGTGGTGGTGAGCGTGGCGTCCGCACTCGGGAACTTCTCGAAGGCGAAGCGCGGAGCCTTCACGACCACGTAGTCGAGCGTCGGCTCGAAGGAGGCGGGGGTCTCCTGTGTGATGTCGTTCGGGATCTCGTCCAGCGTGTAGCCGACGGCGAGTTTGGCGGCGATCTTGGCGATCGGGAAGCCGGTCGCCTTGGAGGCGAGGGCCGAGGAGCGCGACACGCGCGGGTTCATCTCGATGACGATGACCCGGCCGTCCTCGGGGTTCACCGCGAACTGGATGTTGCAGCCGCCGGTGTCGACGCCGACCTCGCGGATGACGGCGATGCCGATGTCCCGCAGGGTCTGGTACTCACGGTCGGTGAGCGTCATCGCCGGGGCGACGGTGATCGAGTCGCCGGTGTGCACGCCCATGGGGTCGAAGTTCTCGATGGAGCAGACGACCACGACGTTGTCGTGCTTGTCGCGCATCAGCTCCAGCTCGTACTCCTTCCAGCCGAGGATGGACTCCTCCAGGAGCACCTCGGTGGTCGGCGAGAGCGTGAGGCCCTGACCGGCGATGCGGCGCAGCTCCTCCTCGTCGTGGGCGAAGCCGGAGCCGGCACCGCCCATGGTGAAGGACGGGCGGACCACGACCGGGTAGCCGCCGAGCTCCTCGACGCCCCTGAGGACGTCGTCCATGGAGTGGCAGATGTAGGACCGGGCGGACTCACCGTGGCCGATCTTCTTACGGACCTCCTCCACGACCTCCTTGAACTGGTCGCGGTCCTCGCCCTTGTGGATCGCCTCGACGTTGGCGCCGATCAGCTCGACGCCGTACTTGTCGAGCGTCCCCGCCTCGTGCAGCGAGATCGCGGTGTTGAGGGCCGTCTGGCCGCCCAGGGTGGGCAGCAGCGCGTCGGGACGCTCCTTGGCGATGATCTTCTCGACGAACTCGGGGGTGATGGGCTCGACGTAGGTGGCGTCGGCGATCTCGGGGTCGGTCATGATCGTCGCCGGGTTGGAGTTGACCAGGACGACCCTGAGGCCCTCGGCCTTCAGGACGCGGCACGCCTGGGTGCCGGAGTAGTCGAACTCGGCGGCCTGGCCGATGACGATCGGGCCGGAGCCGATGACCAGGACGGACTGGATATCGGTGCGCTTAGGCACGCTGGCCCTCCATCAGGGAAACGAAGCGGTCGAACAGGTAGGCGGCGTCGTGCGGGCCGGCTGCCGCTTCGGGGTGGTACTGGACGCTGAAGGCGGGGCGGTCGAGGAGCTGGAGCCCCTCCACCACGTTGTCGTTGAGGCAGACGTGGGACACCTCGGCGCGGCCGAACGGGGTCTCGGAGACCTGGTCGAGCGGGGCGTCGACGGCGAAGCCGTGGTTGTGCGCGGTGACCTCGACCTTGCCGGTCGTCCGGTCCTGCACCGGCTGGTTGATGCCGCGGTGGCCGTACTTCAGCTTGTAGGTGCCGAAGCCGAGCGCGCGGCCCAGGATCTGGTTGCCGAAGCAGATGCCGAACAGCGGCGTGCCGCGCTCCAGGACGCCCCGCATGAGGGAGACGGGGTGGTCGGCGGTGGCGGGGTCGCCGGGGCCGTTGGAGAAGAACACGCCGTCCGGGTTGACCGCGTAGACGTCCTCGACGGTCGCGGTCGCCGGGAGCACGTGCACCTCGATGCCGCGCTCGGCCATGCGGTGCGGGGTCATGCCCTTGATGCCGAGGTCGACGGCGGCGACGGTGAACTTCTTCTCGCCGATCGCGGGCACGACGTACGGCTCGGTGGTGGCGACCTCGGCGGAGAGGTTCGCACCCTTCATCTGGGGGGCGTCCTGGACGCGGGCCAGCAGCGCGGCGTCGTCCTGGATCGTGTCACCGCTGAAGATGCCGACGCGCATGGCGCCGCGCTCGCGCAGGTGGCGCGTGAGGGCGCGGGTGTCGATGCCGGAGATGCCGACGACGCCCTGCGCCGCCAGCTCCTCGTCCAGCGAGCGCCTCGAGCGCCAGTTGGACGGCACGCGCGCGGGGTCGCGCACGACGTACCCCGAGACCCAGATGCGCTTCGACTCCGGGTCCTCGTCGTTGACGCCGGTGTTGCCGACGTGCGGGGCGGTCATCACCACGACCTGGCGGTGGTACGAGGGGTCGGTGAGGGTCTCCTGGTAGCCGGTCATGCCGGTGGAGAACACCGCTTCGCCGAAGGTCTCCCCCACGGCCCCGTAGGCACGGCCGCGGAAGACCCGGCCGTCCTCCAGGACGAGTACGGCGGGAGTTTTTGCAGCTCCCCTGGTGGAGGTGGTCATCGTTCGGCGCCTTCCCTGCTGTTCGTTTCGATCATGGAGTTGATGGCTTCGACCCATTCGTTGTGCTCGGCCGCGTGGTCGGAGCGGAAGCCGGAGTCGATCAGCCGGTCGCCGTGCTCCCAGGTGACGACGAGCAGGCCGCCCTCGGTGAGCACCTTGCCAGCGATGCCCTTGTCGAGCCGGGCCTCGCGGAGCTGTGCGGCCGGGACGAAGAAGTCGCTCGCCCCGGGGCGTACGACGTCCAGTCCGGCGTCCGTGAGGGTCAGCTCGGCGCGGCTGCGGGTGCCCAGGCCGTGGGCGACGATGCGGTCGAGCCACTGTCCGGCGGTGGTGGAGCCGTGGTAGCGGCCGCTCATGGTCAGGCGCGGCGGGCCCGTCTCGTCCGGGGTCGTGGGCAGCTCGGGCAGGTCGCCCTGGAGCGTGCCGCGCCACTTCCAGCCCTCGCGCATCAGCCAGTAGACCAGCGCGACGAACAGGGCGAGGCCGACGACCCAGCCGATGCGGGCGGCCCAGTCGGTCACTTGCGCCGATTCCTTCTCGGCGGCCAGCAGAAGTACAGGTGTCACGTGAGCTTCCCGTCGACGAGCGTGGCCTTGCCCCGCAGCCACGTGTGCGTCACACGGCCCGGCAGCTCACGCCCCTCGTAGGGGGTGTTGCGGCTGCGCGAGGCGAAGCCCGCGGGGTCCACAGGGCCACGGTATGCCGTGTCGACGAGGGTGAGGTTGGCGGGCTCACCTGCCGAGACGGGACGGCCGTGCCCCTTGGCCTGTCCGATCTGCGCGGGCTTGAAGGACATCCGGTCGGCGACGCCGGCCCAGTCCAGCAGGCCCGTGTCGACCATGGTCTCCTGCACCACCGACAACGCGGTCTCCAGGCCGACCATGCCCATGGCGGCCGCGGCCCACTCGCAGTCCTTGTCCTCGTGCGGGTGCGGGGCGTGGTCGGTGGCGACGATGTCGATCGTGCCGTCGGCGAGCGCCTCGCGCAGGGCCAGCACGTCGCGCTCGGTGCGCAGCGGCGGGTTGACCTTGTAGACGGGGTTGTACGTGCGGACCAGCTCGTCGGTGAGGAGCAGGTGGTGCGGGGTGACCTCGGCGGTCACGGCGATACCGCGGGACTTGGCCCAGCGGACGATCTCGACGGACCCGGCGGTCGACAGGTGGCAGATGTGGACGCGGGAGCCGACGTGCTCGGCGAGCAGGACATCCCGGGCGATGATCGATTCTTCGGCCACCGCGGGCCAGCCCCCGAGGCCCAGCTCGGCGGAGACGACGCCCTCGTTCATCTCGGCGCCCTCGGTCAGCCGCGGCTCCTGCGCGTGCTGCGCGACGACACCGCCGAAGGCCTTCACGTACTCCAGGGCGCGGCGCATGATCACGGCGTCGTGGACGCACTTGCCGTCGTCGGAGAAGACGGTGACCCCGGCGGCCGACTCGTGCATGGCGCCCAGCTCGGCGAGCTTGCGGCCCTCCAGCCCCACGGTGACGGCACCGATCGGCTGGACGTCGCAGTAGCCGTGCTCCTTGCCGAGCCGCCAGACCTGCTCGACGACACCGGCGGTGTCGGCCACCGGGAAGGTGTTGGCCATGGCGAACACGGTGGTGTAGCCGCCGGAGGCCGCGGCGCGCGTACCGGTCAGGACGGTCTCGGAGTCCTCGCGGCCGGGCTCGCGCAGATGCGTGTGCAGGTCGACCAGGCCCGGCAGCAGCACCTTGCCCTCGGCCTCGACGACCTCGGCACCTTCGGCGGACAGGCCGTTGCCGACCTCCGCAATGGTTCCGCCGTCGATCAGCACGTCCTGCGGCTCGCCGCCGAGCACCTCGGCACCACGGATCAGGATCTTGCTCATCTGTCTTACTTCTCCTCGGTGCGGGGGTGGGTGACGGCGGGTTCGTTTCCACCGAGCAGCAGGTACAGGACGGCCATCCGGATGGACACCCCGTTCGCGACCTGCTCGACGACGGTGCAGCGGTCGGAGTCGGCGACCTCGGCGGTGATCTCCATCCCGCGGACCATCGGGCCGGGGTGCATCACGACGGCGTGCTCGGGCATCCGCGCCATGCGGTCGCCGTCGAGGCCGTAGCGCCGGGAGTACTCGCGCTCGGTCGGGAAGAAGGCGGCGTTCATGCGCTCGCGCTGGACGCGCAGCATCATCACCGCGTCGGACTTGGGCAGCGTGCTGTCGAGGTCGTACGACACCGCGCAGGGCCAGGTCTCGATGCCGACCGGCAGCAGGGTCGGCGGGGCGACGAGGGTGACCTCGGCGCCGAGGGTGTGCAGCAGGTCGACGTTGGAGCGGGCGACCCGGCTGTGCAGGACGTCGCCGACGATCGTGATGCGCTTGCCGGCGAGGTCCTGACCGATCCCGGCGTCCGGGCCGATCAGGCGGCGGCGCATGGTGAAGGCGTCCAGCAGGGCCTGGGTGGGGTGCTGGTGGGTGCCGTCGCCGGCGTTGACGACGACCGCGTCGATCCAGCCGGAGTTCGCCAGCCGGTACGGGGCTCCCGAGGCGCCGTGCCGGATGACGACGGCGTCGACGCCCATGGCTTCCAGCGTCTGGGCGGTGTCCTTCAGGGACTCGCCCTTGGAGACGCTGGAGCCCTTGGCGGAGAAGTTGATGACGTCCGCGGAGAGACGCTTCTCGGCCGCCTCGAAGGAGATCCGGGTCCGGGTGGAGTCCTCGAAGAAGAGGTTGACGATCGTGCGGCCGCGCAGGGTCGGCAGCTTCTTGATCGGCCGGTCGGCGACCCGGGCCATCTCCTCGGCGGTGTCGAGGATCAGGACGGCGTCGTCGCGGGTGAGGTCGGCGGCCGAGATGAGATGACGCTGCATCTGTCAGGCTCCGTAAGGCAGTTCAAACTGGAGAAATGGGGCAGACGGGCACGCGAGGGCACAGGCGTACGACAGCGGCGTACGCCTGGAGCGCTACTGGGCGGTCGGCTTGGCACCGAGCAGCACGGTGTCGCGACCGTCCTCCTCGGCGAGCTGGACCTTGACCGTCTCCCGCAACGACGTGGGGAGGTTCTTGCCGACGTAGTCGGCGCGGATGGGCAGTTCGCGGTGACCGCGGTCGACGAGGACCGCGAGCTGCACCGCGCGCGGACGCCCGATGTCGTTCATGGCGTCGAGGGCGGCGCGGATGGTGCGGCCGGAGAAGAGGACGTCGTCGACGAGGACGACCAGCCTGCCGTCGATGCCGTCACCGGGGATCTCGGTGCGGGCCAGCGCACGCGGCGGGTGCATGCGCAGGTCGTCGCGGTACATGGTGATGTCGAGCGAGCCGCACGGAACCTTGCGCTCGGTGATCTGCTCGAGCTTGTCGGCGATCCGCCGGGCGAGGAAGACGCCCCTGGTCGGAATGCCGAGGAGCACCACGTCGTCGGCGCCTTTGGCGCGTTCGACGATCTCGTGGGCGATGCGGGTCAGTACCCGCGCGATGTCAGGCCCTTCGAGAACGGGCCGGGCATCGGACTGTGTGCCGTGCTTGTCCATACGAAACGGACCTCCTTCTCCGCCTCACGGGACGGACCTTAAAGGACGTCGGGATTGCGCCATCCACCGTAGCAGGCCCTCGCTGTCACCCGGACGGCCCCCTCGGATCACCCACTCGACCTAACAGAGTGCCGATACCACGGAAGAGTCGGTGCGGACCATTCGGCTTGACGCGGCAGAGTAACGCTGCGTAACCTCACAGTGAGTTACCAGCCGCGCGGCCTGGCACCCACGCCAGACGCGTCGACACAGTGCCGGGGAGCTATATGTCCAGCGAATACGCCAAACAGCTCGGGGCCAAGCTCCGGGCGATCCGCACCCAGCAGGGCCTTTCCCTCCACGGTGTCGAGGAGAAGTCCCAGGGACGCTGGAAGGCGGTCGTGGTCGGTTCGTACGAGCGCGGTGACCGTGCCGTGACCGTGCAGCGCCTTGCCGAGCTGGCGGACTTCTACGGCGTTCCGGTGCAGGAGCTGCTCCCGGGCACGACCCCGGGCGGCGCCGCCGAGCCGCCGCCGAAGCTGGTCCTGGACCTGGAGCGGCTGGCCACGGTGCCGGCCGAGAAGGCGGGCCCTCTTCAGCGCTACGCGGCCACGATCCAGTCGCAGCGCGGTGACTACAACGGCAAGGTGCTCTCGATCCGCCAGGACGACCTGCGCACACTCGCCGTCATCTACGACCAGTCGCCCTCCGTCCTCACCGAGCAGCTGATCAGCTGGGGCGTCCTGGACGCGGACGCGCGGCGCGCGGTGGCGACCCACGAGGAGGGCTGACCGCTCCCGGTAGGTCGCCGAGGGAACAGCAGAAACGTGCCGCCGGGGTGGCCGAAACCGTACGGGTTTCGGCCACCCCGGCGGCGTTCTGAGAGCCCGGCAGCCCCCGACGGTACGGGAACGCCGGAGGGCCCGCGGCAGTCACGCTGCCGCGGGCCCTCCGGCGTTCTGTCTCTCTCAGACCTCGTCGCGGCGGAGCGAGGGCTTGAGGTCCTTCAGCCGTCCGAGCAGGCCGTTCACGAACGAGGGCGACTCGTCCGTGGAGAACTCCTTCGCCAGCTGCACCATCTCGTCGAGGACGACGGCGTCCGGGGTCGCGTCGACCCAGATCAGCTCGTAGGCGCCGAGCCGCAGGATGTTGCGGTCGACGACCGGCATCCGGTCGAGCGTCCAGCCGACCGAGTACTGGGCGATCAGCTCGTCGATGCGCTTCGCGTGCTGCGCGTAGCCTTCGACCAGCTCCATCGTGTACTCGCTCACCGGCGGCTGCCGGGTGTCGGCCCGGGAGAGCCGGACCCAGTCGGCGAGGACCGTCAGGACCTCGGCGCCGCGCTGGTCGCCCTCGAAGAGGATCTGGAAGGCGCGCTTGCGGGCCGTGTTGCGGGCAGCCACGGTTAGCTGTTCACCCGGCCGAGGTAGTCGCTGGTGCGGGTGTCGACCTTGATCTTCTCACCGGTGGTGATGAAGAGCGGGACCTGGATCTGGTGGCCGGTCTCCAGCGTGGCGGGCTTGGTGCCGCCGGTGGAGCGGTCGCCCTGGACGCCCGGCTCGGTCTCCTGGACGGTCAGCTCGACGGCGGCCGGCAGCTCGACGAAGAGCACCTCGCCCTCGTGCTGGGCGACCGTGGCCGTGAAGCCCTCGACGAGGAAGTTGGCGGCGTCGCCGACGGCCTTCCGGTCGACCATGAGCTGGTCGTAGGTCTCCATGTCCATGAAGACGAAGTACTCGCCGTCCATGTAGGAGAACTGCATGTCGCGCTTGTCGACGGTGGCCGTTTCGACCTTGACGCCGGCGTTGAAGGTCTTGTCGACGACCTTGCCGGAGAGCACGTTCTTGAGCTTGGTGCGCACGAAGGCCGGGCCCTTGCCGGGCTTGACGTGCTGGAACTCGACGACGGACCAGAGCTGGCCGCCTTCGAGCTTGAGCACCATGCCGTTCTTGAGGTCGTTCGTGGAAGCCACGGTTGCGGAATCTCCTGGACTGACGTACGACCCCGGGGCACGCACCTGCCTACAGGGCGAGCAGCTCCTTGGTCGTGATGGTGAGTAGCTCGGGTCCGCCATCCGCCTCTGGGCGGACGACGAGCGTGTCATCGATCCGGACCCCGCCCCGGCCCGGGAGGTGGACCCCAGGCTCGACGGTGACCGGCACGCAAGCGTCCAGTTTACCCATGGCCGCGGGACTCAATTGAGGGTCCTCGTCGATTTCGAGCCCGACCCCGTGTCCGGTGAGAGCCGTGAGGCCCTCTGTGTACCCCGCGGAGTCCAGGACCTGGCGGGCGGCACGGTCGACGTCCCGGCAGGCGGCGCCGGGTACCAGGCTCTCACGTCCGGCGCGCTGCGCTGCGAAGACCAGGTCGTACAGCTCGATCTGCCAGTCCGCGGGGGCGGTGCCGATGACGAAGGTACGGCCGATCTCGCAGCGGTAGCCGCGGTACGTCGCGCCCAGGCAGACCGAGAGGAAGTCACCCTCCTCGACGCGCCGGTCGGTGGGCCGGTGCCCGGGCCGTCCGGCGTTGGGCCCCGTGGCGACGGAGGTGGGGAAGGCCGGGCCGTCGGCCCCGTGGTCCACAAGGCGTCTTTCGAGTTCCAGGGCGAGATGGCGCTCGGTCCGCCCGACGAGGATGGACTCCAGCAGTTCGCCGAGGGCCTGGTCGGCGATCTCGGCGCCGATGCGCAGGCAGGAGATCTCCTCCTCGTCCTTGACGACCCTGAGCTGCTCTACGGCACCGCCGAGGTTGGCGAGGCGGAGCCGGGGGGCGACCGAGCCGAGGGCGCGGTGCCGGGCCACGGTGAGGTGGTGCTCCTCCACGGCGAGGGAGTCGGCACCCTGGCCCGCGGCGAGGCCGGCGGCCGCGACGGCCGGGTCACCGCCGCCGACTCCGGGCAGGGTCTTTACGCGCAGGGCCTCGTCGGGGCGCTCCTGCGTGGGGCGGTCGGCCGTCGGGCCGGCACACACCAGGAGGTCCTCGGTCTTGCTCAGCAGTAGAACGGCGCCGTGCGGGGCCGCGCCCGCGAGATAGCGCACGTTGGCGGGGCGGGAGACCAGCGCCGCCGCGCTGCCGCCCGCGTTGCAGTATTCCCTCAGACGCGTCCGGCGGGCCGCGTACACCTCTGACATGACCCGAGCCTACGAGCGCCGGGGGGATGTCGCCGGTCGGGAGGGCCGAGTGGGGGTTGTGCGCGACGGGTCCGCGACGGTGCGCGTGCCCGCCCGTGGTGGGCCGGGGCCGCGCCGGGGGGGGGTGTCCGTCCTCGGAACGGCGCGACGGGGGCCCCGGGGAGGGTGGGCGCGGCGGCACCCCGTTCCGCCGGGCTGCGGACCCACCCGGCCTCGGCACCAACGTCCCGGACACGGAAACGCCGGGTTACCGCACCGCCCCCACGCCGACTACCACTTCGGCGGGCTGGCAATGGACCTGGCCAGCACATCGTCCAGCACCCGCGCCGTCTCCGGGACATCCAACTGCGAGTTGTCGATGATCGGCAGGCCGGACCCGTACCACCCGGCCATCCGCCCATGGATACGGGCGACCTCCTCGTCCGTCAGCCGCCGATTGCCCGTGCGCTCCGCGTTGCGTTCCAGGACGATGTCCAGCCCGGGCAGCAGGACGACCGGCAGCAGGCCCGGCCCGACGTGCCGCTTCCAGCCGCCGAGGCCGACGACGGGCCGGTCGGGGAAGACCGCGTCGTCGAGGATGCAGGAGATGCCGTTGGCGAGGAAGTTCCGCGCGGCGAAACCGCAGGTGCGGCGGGCGAGGCGGTACTGCGCCTCCGAGTTGTCGTTCCACCCGGACTGCGGGTCGGCGAAGCCCGAGCGGACCCACTCGCGTACGTCGTCGAGGCTGATGTGCGCCGTGGGCACCCGGCGATGGTCCGCCCAGTACTTGGCGACGCTTGTCTTCCCGGCCCCCGCGGGTCCGATGAGCAGCACGGCGAGCGTCGTACCGGCCGGATCGGGGGCCGCCGTCGCGGGTGGCGCGCTGGGCATGGCGACCGGACCGCCGGGCGGCAGCGGCACATGGCCGGTGGTGTCCGGCGCCGGAGGGACGGAGGCCGGCGGCGGTGGCGCGCCCGGCCCGGGCGGGGGCGCGGGATACCCGGGGGCCGGGGGCGGCGGGGGCACGGGCGCGGAGCCCTGGTGCGCGCCCGGGTGGTGCGGACCCGGGTGGTGTGCGGCCGGCGACCAGCCGACGGCCGGTCCGTGCCCCGGCTGGTGGGGCGGCGGCAGCGGAGAACCCACTGCGTGCTGCATCCGGTGCCACTCCGTCTCGTACAGGCGATGGGCGCTGACAGCGGGGGCGGAACCCGCTGCTACCGAACGGTACCGCCCCCGGCCATCGTTGTGTGAACGGCCGGGGGCAGCCCGAAGTGCCCACCCCCGTAAGGCGATTTCGGGCGGAAGGAGCGCCGAGGGACTTACTGGCCCACTTCTCCGTACGCGGCGAGCAGCACGGCCGGGTCGGGCCCCTCCAGCACGGTGGGCTTGGCCAGACCGTCGAGGACGATGAAGCGCAGCAGATCGCCGCGGGACTTCTTGTCGACCTTCATGGTCTCCAGCAGCTTGGGCCACTGGTCGTGCCGGTAGTGCAGCGGCAGCCCGACGGATTCGAGGACGGTCCGGTGGCGGTCGGCCGTGGCGTCGTCCAGCCGCCCGGCGAGACGGCCCAGTTCGGCGGCGAAGTGCATGCCCACCGCGACCGCCGCGCCGTGCCGCCACTTGTAGCGCTCGTTCTTCTCGATGGCGTGGCCGAGCGTGTGGCCGTAGTTGAGGATCTCGCGCAGGCCCGACTCCTTCAGGTCGGACGACACCACGTCGGCCTTCACCCGGATGGAGCGCTCGATGAGCTCGGCGGTGTGCGGACCGGCCGGGGTGCGGGCGCCCTCGGGGTCGGACTCGATGAGGTCCAGGATCACCGGGTCGGCGATGAATCCGGCCTTGATGACCTCCGCGAGTCCGGACACGTAGTCGTTGACCGGGAGCGAGTCCAGCGCGGCCAGGTCGCAGAGCACACCGGCGGGCGGATGGAAGGCACCGACCAGGTTCTTGCCCTCGGCGGTGTTGATGCCGGTCTTGCCGCCGACGGCCGCGTCCACCATGGCCAGGACCGTCGTCGGGATCGCGATCCAGCGCACCCCGCGCAGCCAGGTGGCGGCCACGAACCCGGCCAGGTCCGTGGTCGCGCCGCCGCCGACGCCGACGATGACGTCGGTGCGGGTGAACCCGGACTGGCCCAGCGCCTTCCAGCAGTAGGCGGCGACCTCGGCGGTCTTGGCCTCCTCGGCGTTGGGCACCTGGATGGCGACCGCCTCGAAGCCCTGCCCGGCCAGGTCGGCGCGCAGGGCGTCACCGGTCTCGGCCAGTGCCTCGGGGTGGACGATCGCGACCCGCTTGGCCTTGCCGCCGATCAACCCGGGCAGCTCGCCGAGGAGTTGACGGCCCACGAGGACCTCGTAGGGATCGGTGCCCGCCGTGCCGCCGACCTGGATCCGCGTCACTGCCTCGCTCATGCTTCCTTCAACTCCAGTGCGTCCAGGGCGGCTCGGGTGACCTCTTCGGGGGTGCGGCCGTCGGTGGCGACCACGGCCGTGGCGACCTCCTCGTAGAGGTGCCGGCGGGCCTCCATCAGCTCGCGCCACTGCTTGCGCGGGTTGATGGCGAGCAGCGGCCGGGCCGCGTTGAGGCCCGTGCGCTTGACCGCCTCTTCGACGTCCATCGACAGGTACACCACGCGCTGCCCGGCGAGCATCGCGCGGGTGTCCGGGTCGAGGACGGCGCCGCCGCCCAGTGCCAGCACCCCGTCGTGCCCGGCCAGCGCCTCGCGCACGGCCTGCTTCTCGATCGCGCGGAAGGCGGGCTCGCCCTCCTCGACGAAGATCTCGGCGATCGTCCGGCCCTGCGCGGCGACGATGTCGTCGTCGGTGTCCCGGTAGCCGGCCCCGAGCCGCTCGGCCAGCAGCTGCCCGACGGTGGACTTGCCCACGCCCATCGGGCCGACCAGCACGATCAGCGGGCTCATCGGATGGCCAGGTTGTCGAGGTAGGACCGGACGTTGCGGCGGGTCTCGGCGACGCTGTCGCCGCCGAACTTCTCCGCGACCGCGTCCGCGAGGACGAGGGCGACCATCGCCTCGGCGACGATGCCGGCGGCCGGCACCGCGCACACGTCGGAACGCTGGTGGTGGGCGGCCGTGGCCTCGCCGGTGACGACGTCCACCGTCTTCAGCGCCCGCGGCACGGTCGCGATCGGCTTCATCGCCGCCCGCACGCGCAGCAGCTCACCGGTGGACAGCCCGCCCTCGGTGCCGCCGGAGCGGCCGGAGGTCCGCTTGATGCCCTCCTCGGTCGCGACGATCTCGTCGTGCGCCTTGGAGCCGGGGACGCGAGCCAGGTCGAAGCCGTCGCCGACCTCGACTCCCTTGATCGCCTGGATGCCCATGAGTGCGGCGGCCAGGCGGGCGTCCAGGCGGCGGTCCCAGTGCACATGCGAACCGAGGCCGACCGGCACCTCGTACGCCAGCACCTCGACCACACCGCCGAGGGTGTCGCCGTCCTTGTGGGCCTGGTCGATCTCGGCGACCATCGCCTTCGACGCGTCGGCGTCCAGGCAGCGGACCGGGTCCGCGTCCAGCTTCTCCACGTCAGCGGGCGTCGGGTACACGCCGTACGGCGCCTTCGCGGCCGCGAGCTCCACCACGTGGGAGACGATCTCGATGCCGGTCGTCTCCTTCAGGTACGACCGGGCCACCGCCCCGAGGGCCACGCGGGCCGCGGTCTCCCGCGCGGACGCGCGCTCCAGGATCGGCCGGGCCTCGTCGAAGCCGTACTTCTGCATCCCGGCGAGGTCGGCGTGGCCGGGACGGGGACGGGTCAGCGGGGCGTTGCGGGCGAGGCCGTCGAGGATCTCCGGGTCGACCGGGTCGGCCGCCATGACCTGTTCCCACTTCGGCCACTCGGTGTTGCCCACCATGATCGCGACCGGGGAGCCGAGGCTGAGGCCGTGCCGGACGCCGCCGAGGAAGGTGATCTCGTCCCGCTCGAACTTCATCCGGGCACCGCGCCCATAGCCCAGGCGCCGCCTCGCGAGATGGTCCGCCACCATGTCCGTGGTGATCGGCACGCCGGCGGGAAGACCCTCCAGCGTCGCGACGAGTGCGGGACCGTGGGATTCCCCCGCGGTCAGCCAGCGCAACCTGCTCAACGGTGCTCCTCAGTGTTCGCGGCCTGCTTACTGCCCAGCGTACGCATCTCATCGCGTACGGCTACGGCCCGACCGGGTGCGCGGCCCCGTCCGGCACCATCGATCCTCCCATGCCACGCGGAGGACTCCGATCCGAGTCCGGCTGGCGGACAGCCGTGAGCGGCGGACTTAGTGGAACCGTGCGCCGAGCACAAGCCGATCGAGCGTCAGATGTCACCGTTCGTAGGCCGGAAATCAGCTGTCTCAGCGCCCTCCCGCCTCGTATGTTCCTCGCGTCCCGTTCCTTGATCCTCAATCCGGATCTGATACGTGAGGACCACTCACACCACCATGAGACACGTTCTGAGAGCAGTCGTCGCCCTCTGTGCCGCGCTGGGCATCTCCCTGGCATTCACGAGCTCGGCACAGGCGGCGAGCAACCCCGTCACCGTCTGCGGTTCCGGCTACTACGTCCAGTCCTCCCACAAGCTGGGCCTCTACCTCGAGACCGGCGGACCGCAGGCGATCGTCTACCTGCTCTACAACTCCTCCACCGGCTACAACTGCGCGGTCACCGTCGTCACCGGCGAGCAGATCGGCAACCCCGTCAGCGTGGGCATCCGCGCCGAGGGCGGCACCTGGATCAAGGATTCGGGCAACTACAACTCCTACGCCGGCCCCGTGCGCGTGAAGGCCGCGGGCAAGTGCGTGCAGTACTCCGGCTCGACCCGCTGGTGGAGCTCCTCGTCGCCGTACACCGACGAGTACACGAGCCCGCTGGGCTGGTGCGGCTGACACGTCAGTCCCGCTGAGCGGCCTCCCGCATCGCGGCGAGCGGCGACCGGGAGTCGCCGGTGAACTGCCGGAACTGGAACACCGCCTGGTGGACCAGCAGGTCGAGGCCGCTCAGCACCTGTCCGCCCCGCTCCTCCCACGCCGCGGCGAGGGGCGTGGGCCAGGGCTCGTAGAGCACGTCGAACAGGGTGCCCACGCGCTCGGGGACCTGCTCGGCCAGCGCGTCCGTACCGCCGGCGGGGGTCGTCGAGACGACCAGGGGTGCTTCGAAGGCACGGGCGGCGTCGGCCCAGTCGGCGGGCCGGACCCGGACTCCGAGCCGCTCACCCCACTGCCGCATCTCAGCCGCGCGGCGTTCGCTGCGCACGTACACGGCGACCTCGCCCGTGCAGATCCGGGCCAGGGCCGCGAGAGCCGAGGACGCGGTGGCTCCGGCGCCCAGGATCGCCGCGCTCTCCGCCTTCTCCACGCCGCGCTCGTGCAGCGCCGCCACCAGCCCGGGGATGTCGGTGTTGTCGCCGACCCGGCGTCCGTCCGGCCGGAAGACCACGGTGTTGACCGCCTCCACCGAGGCGGCCGTGTCGGTGATCTCGTCGAGCAACGGGATCACCGCCCGCTTCAGCGGCATGGTCAGCGACAGCCCGGCCCACTCCGGGCCGAGCCCGTCGAGGAATCCGGGCAGCGCGTCCTCGTCGATCTCGAACCGGTCGTACGACCAGTCGGCCAGTCCCAGCGCCCGGTACGCGGCGTTGTGCAGCCGCGGCGACAGCGAGTGAGCGATCGGGGAGCCGAGAACGGCGGCTCGGCGATGTGCGGCCATCAGGTGTTCCTCAGTTGTTCCGCGAGGCGTTGAACTTGTCGACCAGCTTCTGGTGCTCTGCGTTGGTCTTGGTGAACTCGCTGGTCTTGCCGTCCAGCGAGATGAAGTAGTACCAGCCGTCCTTCGTCGGGTTCAGGGCGCCCTTGAGCGCCGCCTCACCCGGGTTGTCGATCGGCCCGGGCGGCAGGCCCTTGTGGAAGTACGTGTTGTACGGGTTGTCGTAGTTCCGCAGCTCGCTCAGACTCAGATCGATCTTGCTCTGGTTCTTGATGTAGTTGTAGGTGGAGTCGAACTCCAGCATGCCGTTGGTCTGCGGATTCCCCGGCTTCATCCGGTTGTAGACGACCTCGGCCATCTTGCGGAAGTCGTCGTGGCTCGTGCCCTCGGCCTGGGCCAGGCTCGCGACGGTGATCAGCTGCCAGGGGTCTTCGAGTCCGAGGCTCCGGGCCTTCTTCTCCACGCCGAGCTTCTCGTACGTCTGCGTGGCCCGGGCCACCATCCCTCTCAGCACGTCCTCGGGCTTCTGTCCCTTGGCGATGCCGTAGCTGGACGGGTAGAGGAACCCTTCCAGCGGGTCCTTGACGTCCTTGTGGTTCAGCGCCCAGTCGGGCAGGCCGAGCTTCTTCCAGTCCTTCTTGGCGACCTCGGCGGTGGTGCCCGGCTTGACCTCCAGCCGCTTGTCGATGAGCCGGTAGATGTCGGCGTTGCGCTTGCCCTCGGCGATGATCAGGTTGTCGCGGCTCTCCGGGCTGAGCATCAGTTCGACCGCACTGCCGGCCGACATTTGCTTTTGCAGCGTGTAGACGCCGTCCTGGATGCTCCTGCCGTCGGGGTTGGCGGCCTGCGCCGAGACGAAGGCGTCGACGCTCTTCACGACGCCCGCGGACTTCAGCACCCGGCCGATCGTGTAACCGTCCGCGCCCTGCGGGATCTCGACGGACACCTCCTGCCCGTTGCCGTCCCCCGCGTAGTCAGGCGCGTCGCCGAAACGATCCTGGAAGAACTGGTAGCCGAAGTAGCTGACGCCCGCCAGGCCGCCGCCGAGGACCAGGACGACCAGCAGGCAGGCCGTTCCGCTGCGGCGCTTCTTGGGCTTGCCGCCGCGTCCCCGCTGGTCGTCGCGCCGACGGCGGTCGCCCGGCTCGTCGGCGTCGTCATCGTCGTCACCGCCCGCGAAGAAGGCGTGCTCACCCTGGTCGGGGCCGGGATCCCAGTCGGTCTCCGGTTCCGGCTCGGCCCGCCGCCGGCCCGGCGGCTCCGGTGGCGGATACGCGTCGGGCGTGCCGTAGTAGTCGGACTGGTCCTGGCCGTACGCACCGGTTTGCTGACCGTACGGGTCGGCGGGGTCGCCGGGGTACGAGACCTGCTGGTGCCGGCCGGTGGCCCAGCCACCGTTGTCGTACTGCTGCTGGTACCCGGGGTCCTGCTGGTACTGCGGGTCCTGTTGGTACTGGGGGTCCTGCTGGTGTCCCTGGTTCCCCTGCCCCGGGTACTGCTGATGCCCGTGGGCCTGTGCCGCGTACTGCTGCTGGTCGTACTGGTACTGCTGCTGCGCCTGACCGTATCCGGCCTGTTCGCCGGTGCCCCAGTCGCCGTACTGCGGCTGCTGCGGCTGCTCTGGATAGTGCTGCGGCTGGCCGCCGTAGGGAGACTGCCGGCCCGGGTGGACCTGCTCTCCTCCCCATCCGCCGTCCCCGTACAACGGGTCCTCCGGATGCCACGGTTCGGAGCCTTGGCCCCGGCCATACTCAGTCATCGATCCCCTAGAGCCGCGAGGCGGCGGTCACGCGGCTTCCGGCTCGGCTCCCGTCCCGCCTCTTGCTGTGCGGCGGCTGTTCGAATGCCGCCGCATCGCGCGGAACGTTACCGTATCGCGATCAGATGACCGCTTCGACGCCTTCTCCGGGTGCTTTACCTGACACCCGTTCGGATTCAAGGGCCTGTTGCAGGATGATCACCGCCGCCGCCTGGTCGATGACGGACCTTCCCTTCTTGGACTTCACGCCCGAAGCGCGCAGTCCCTGACTGGCCGTCACCGTCGTCATGCGTTCGTCCACGAGTCTCACCGGAACCGGGGAGATCATGCGCGCCAGTTCCTGTGCGAAGCCCCGGACCTTGACCGCGGCCGGGCCCTCGCCGCCCTTGAGGGAGCGCGGGAGACCCACCACGACCTCGATGGGCTCGTACTCCTCGACGAGCTGCTTCAACCGCCGCTGAGCTGCGGGGATGTCACGCCCCGGGACCGTCTCCACCGGGGTGGCGAGGATCCCGTCGGGGTCGCACGAGGCGACCCCGATACGGGCGTCCCCGACGTCGATAGCGAGTCGACGTCCTCTGCGCATCTTTCCGGACCCGTTTCTTACTTGGCCGTCTCGGCGACCAGGCGCTCGACGGCGTCCACGGCATCGCCGATCGCGGCCGGGTTCTGGCCGCCGCCCTGGGCGACGTCCGGCTTGCCGCCACCGCCGCCGCCGAGGGTCTTGGCGGCCGTACGGACCAGGTCGCCGGCCTTCAGACCGCGCTCGCGGGCGGCCTCGTTGGTGGCGATGACCGTCAGCGGCTTGCCGTTCGCCACCGTGAACAGGGCGACCACGGCGGCCCGTCCGCCCTGGATGCGTCCGCGCACGTCGAGCACGAGCTTGCGCAGGTCGTCGGCGGTCGTGCCGTCCGGGACCTGACCGGTCACGACAGCAACGCCACGGACGTCCTTGGCGGACTCGGCGAGGCCGGCGGCGGCCTGGAGGACCTTCTCGGCGCGGAACTTCTCGATCTCCTTCTCGGCGTCCTTCAGCTTGCCGAGCATGGCGGAGACCTTCTCCGGGAGCTCCTCCGGGCGGCCCTTGATCAGCTCCTGGAGCTGGGCGACGACCGTGTGCTCACGGGCGAGGAAGTTGTAGGCGTCCACGCCGACCAGGGCCTCGATCCGGCGGACACCGGAGCCGATCGACGACTCGCCGAGCAGCTTCACCAGGCCCAGCTGGGCGGTGTTGTGCACGTGCGTGCCACCGCACAGTTCCTTGGAGAAGTCGCCGATGGTCACGACGCGCACGCGCTCGCCGTACTTCTCGCCGAACTCGGCGATGGCGCCCTGCTTCTTGGCCTCGTCGATGCCCATGACGTCGGCACGGACGTCGAGGTCGCGGGCGAGCACCTCGTTGATCTTCTGCTCGACGTCGGTCATCACGGCCGTCGGCACGGCGGACGGGGAGCCGAAGTCGAAGCGGAAGCGGCCGGGCTGGTTCTCGGAACCGGCCTGGGCGGCCGTCGGGCCGAGGGCGTCCCGCAGGGCCTGGTGGGTCAGGTGCGTGGCCGAGTGGGCACGGGCGATGGCCTTGCGGCGGCGGTCGTCGATGGAGGCGTGGGCCTTGGCGCCGACGGTGACCTCACCGACCTGGACGACGCCCTTGTGGACGTAGACACCCGGGACCGGCTTCTGGCAGTCGCGGACCTCGATGACGGCACCGGAGTCGGCCTTGATCTTGCCGGTGTCGCCGATCTGGCCGCCGCCCTCGGCGTAGAACGGGGTGCGGTCGAGGACGATCTCGACCTCGTCGCCCTCGGTGGCGGCCGGCGAGGAGACGCCGTCGACGAGGATGCCGACGACCGTGGACTCGCCCTCGGTGTCGGTGTAGCCGATGAAGTCGGTGGCGCCGGCCCGGTCGGCGATCTCGCGGTAGGCGCCGAGGTCGGCGTGGCCGGTCTTCTTGGCCTGGGCGTCGGCCTTGGCGCGCTCCCGCTGCTCCTTCATCAGGCGGCGGAAGCCCTCCTCGTCCACGGACAGGCCCTGCTCGGCGGCCATCTCCAGGGTGAGGTCGATCGGGAAGCCCCAGGTGTCGTGGAGCAGGAAGGCCTTGTCGCCGGGCAGCACGGTGGAGCCGGCGGCCTTGGTGTCGCTGACGGCGGTGTCGAGGATGTTGGTGCCGGCCTTCAGCGTCTTGAGGAAGGCGTTCTCCTCGGCGAGGGCGACCTTCTCGATGCGCTCGCGGTCGGTGATGAGCTCGGGGTACTGCTGGCCCATCATCCCGATGACGACGTCGATCAGGTCCTTGACGACCGGGCCGGTGGCGCCGAGCAGGCGCATGTTGCGGATGGCGCGGCGCATGATGCGGCGCAGCACGTAACCGCGGCCCTCGTTGCCCGGGGTGACGCCGTCACCGATGAGCATGGTGGCGGTGCGCATGTGGTCGGTGACCACGCGCAGGGACACGTCCGAGGCGTGGGCGTCGCCGTAGCGGACGCCGGTCAGCTCGGTGGCCTTGTCGATGACGGCCATCGAGGTGTCGATCTCGTACATGTTCTGAACGCCCTGCAGAATCATGGCGAGTCGCTCGAGGCCGAGGCCGGTGTCGATGTTCTTGCTGGGCAGGTCGCCGAGGATCTCGAAGTTGTCCTTGCCGGTGCCCTCGCCCCGCTCGTACTGCATGAAGACGAGGTTCCAGATCTCCACGTACCGCTCGTCGTTGACGGCGGGGCCGCCCTCGGCGCCGAACTCGGGGCCGCGGTCGTAGTTGATCTCGGAGCAGGGGCCGCAGGGGCCGGGGACGCCCATGGACCAGTAGTTGTCCTTCATGCCGAGGCGCTGGATGCGCTCCTTCGGCACGCCGACGACCTCGTGCCAGATGCGCTCGGCCTCGTCGTCGTCCTTGTAAACGGTGATCCACAGGCGCTCGGGGTCGAGGCCGTAACCGCCCTTGTCCTGGGGGCTGGTGAGCAGCTCCCAGGCGAGCTTGATGGCGCCTTCCTTGAAGTAGTCGCCGAAGGAGAAGTTGCCGCACATCTGGAAGAACGTGCCGTGCCGGGTGGTCTTGCCGACCTCTTCGATGTCCGGCGTGCGCACGCACTTCTGCACGCTGGTGGCGCGGGCGAAGGGCGGCTTGACCTCACCCAGGAAGTAGGGCTTGAAGGGCACCATGCCGGCCGGGACGAGGAGCAGAGTCGGGTCGTCCGCGATGAGCGACGCCGAAGGGACGACGGTGTGACCGCGCTCCTCGAAGAAGCTCAACCAGCGGCGGCGAATCTCAGCCGACTCCATCAGTGGTCCTCATTCCGGTTGTACGAATTCTTCTTGTACGCGTACGACGTGCTGTCGATGACGTACGTCTTCGGCTCTGTGCGGTTCTCGATGGCGGCGTACCGCCTGGGTGCCGGGAGTTCGGGGTCGACGGGGGCGTTGAGCCCGAGCGCGTCGCCCAGTTCGGCCTCCCGCTGGGCCATGTTGTCGCGGACGTCGAGCGCGAAGTCGACCGCGCGGTCCTTGAGCCGGTGGCCGGCCTCGATCGCCTTGTTCCCCGCGGCTCTGGCGAGGCTCTCCGGCGTCAGCTGCTTCAGCTTCCGGTTGACCTTGGTGGTGGCCCACACTCCGGCGGCGACGCCGGTGGTGAACCAGAACGTACGGCGGAACATCGCTGGCTCTCAGTCCCTCTTCCCTCGGGCGCTGCGCCGAGAGACCGTGCGGCCCACGATCACGGTACGCCTCGACGCCTTGCCGGGCACGTCCTCCTTGCGGCCGCCGAGGGCCCGGCGCACGCCGTAACCGAAGGCTGCGACCTTGACCAGGGGGCCGCCGAACGTGGAGGCGACGGTGGTCGACAGCGCGGAGGCGTTCGACGTGACCTCCTGGACGTCGGAGGCGATCGAGTCGACCCGGTCGATCTGGGTCTGCGCGGAGCGCACCGCCGCGGAGGCGTCGGCCAGGAGCGGGACGGCCTGATCGGTCACGTCCGCCACGAGCTTGGTGGTCGCCCTGAGCGTCTGGGCCAGCCTCGCCAGCGCGACGGCGAGGAAGGAGACCAGGATCGCCCAGAAGACGGCCACCAGGATTCCGGCCACCTCTCCACCGGACACTGTGTGCACCCGCTCCCTGAAAACGTGCCTGAACATCGAAAAAGTCGTGCGACGAGCCTATCGCGCCGGGGATGCGGCTCCGTACCGGATTACCGCCCGGGGGCGGCGGATTCGCGAAAGCCCGCCGCCTCGCCCGCCCGGAGGGGCGGGGAGACGACGGGCCGGGGTACCGCGTGCCTGCCGTGGATCAGCGGGCGTAGTACTCGACGACGAGCTGCTCGTCGCAGATCACCGGGATCTCCTTGCGGTTCGGCTCGCGGTCCAGGCGGAACGCCAGGGCCTTGAGGTTCACCTGGAGGTAGCGCGGGGTCTCGCCGTCGGGGGCGAAGCCACCCTCACGGGCGATCGTGAAGAGGGTCTTCTCCTTGGAGCGCTCGCGGACCTGCACCACGTCGTCCGGGCGGACACGGAAGGAGGGCTTGTCGACCTTCTTGCCGTTGACCGCGATGTGGCCGTGGACGACCATCTGGCGGGCCTGGTAGATCGTGCGGGCGATGCCCGAACGCAGGACCAGGGCGTCGAGACGGCGCTCCAGCTCGATGATCAGGGCCTCACCGGTCTTGCCCTGGACCTTGGAGGCACGCTCGTAGGCGCGGACGAGCTGGCGCTCGGACACGTCGTACTGCGCGCGCAGGCGCTGCTTCTCGAGCAGACGGACCTTGTAGTCCGAGTTCTGCTTGCGGCCGCGGCCGTGCTCACCCGGCGGGTAGGGACGGGCCTCGAAGTACTTGACGGCCTTCGGGGTCAGCGCGATGCCGAGGGCACGCGACTTCTTGACCTTGGGGCGGGACTGGTTCGCCACTGCTTTCTCATTTCCTGGATTCGGCTTGTCAGGGTTGTGGGAGGTCGCATCCGCAGCCGGGGAAACCCTCGTCGTCCTGTCGGACTCGGTGGGCAGCCGCTCCCCTGGTCTGGGCACATACGTGCAGCACGCGAGTGGCCCACCGACCGGTTCCGTCCTGCGACGGGTGGTGGTGGGCTGCCCGCGACACCGTTCGACGGTGCGCGACGCTCCTGGAGCCGGTCCTGGAGGACTGTGCCCCCCGACTGGCTCCGGCCGACTGTCCCGTTCTGACTGCACGGGACGCGGCACTCCGAACGAGTTTACAGGGTGCTCAGGACCGCTTTCGACCGAGGTTCTTCCGGGTCCACTCGACCGCGTCCGCGTAGCGGGCCTCCGCGCCGTGCCGGGTCGGCTCGTAGTACTCGCGGTCCTTCAGGGCGTCCGGGGCGTACTGCTGGGCGGCGATGCCCTCGGGGAGGTCGTGCGGGTAGACGTAGCCCCGGCCGTGGCCGAGCTTGGTGGCGCCCTTGTAGTGGCTGTCGCGCAGGTGCGCGGGCACGGGCCCGGCCAGTCCCTTGCGTACGTCCTCCAGGGCGGCGCCGATCGCGGTCGTCGCGGCGTTGGACTTCGGGGCCAGGGCGAGGGCGATGGTGGCGTGGCTGAGGGTGAGGGCGGCCTCCGGGAAGCCGATCATGGCGACGGCCTGGGCGGCGGCGACCGCGATCGGCAGCGCGTTCGGATCGGCGAGGCCGATGTCCTCGCTGGCGGAGATCATCAGACGCCGGGCGATGAAGCGGGGATCCTCGCCGGCCTCGATCATCCGGGCCAGGTAGTGCAGGGCGGCGTCGACGTCGGAGCCACGGATGGACTTGATCAGGGCGCTGGCCACGTCGTAGTGCTGGTCGCCGTCGCGGTCGTACTTCACGGCCGCCCGGTCGACCGTCTCCTCCAGCGTGGTCAGGCCGATCTCCGTCTCGCCCTTGTCGAGGGCGGCGCCGGCGGCGGCCTCCAGGGCCGTCAGGGCACGGCGGGCGTCGCCGCCGGCGATGCGCAGGAGGTGGCTCTCGGTCTCCTCGGGGAGGGTGACGGCGTCCTTCAGGCCGCGCTCGTCGGTCAGGGCGCGCCGGACGAGGCCCTTGATGTCGTCGTCCGTGAGCGGTTCGAGGGTGAGCAGCAGGGAGCGGGACAGCAGGGGCGAGATCACCGAGAAGTACGGGTTCTCCGTCGTCGCCGCGATCAGTGTCACCCAGCGGTTCTCGACGGCCGGGAGCAGGGAGTCCTGCTGGGCCTTGCTGAAGCGGTGGATCTCGTCGAGGAAGAGGACGGTCTCCTTGCCGAATCCGCCGGAGGCGCGGCGGGCGCCGTCGATGACCGCGCGGACCTCCTTGACGCCGGCGGTGATCGCCGACAGTTCGACGAAGCGGGCGTTGGTCGCTTTGGAGACGACGTACGCCAGGGTGGTCTTGCCGGTGCCGGGCGGGCCCCAGAGGATCACCGAGGAGGGGCCGGCCGGGCCGGAGGCGCCCTCGCCGACCAGTCTGCGCAGGGGCGAGCCCGGCTTCAGCAGATGCCGCTGGCCCACCACCTCGTCGAGGGTGCGCGGGCGCATCCGCACCGCCAGGGGGCTGCTGGACGGCTCCTTCTCCTGGCGTTCTTCTGCTGCGGCGGTGAACAGGTCGGGCTCCACGTCAGAAACCCTAAATCACGGCACTGACAATCCCTCCGGGCCCCGGTGCTCCCGGCTCAGCTCATCCAGAAGTCCCACCAGCGGGTCAGGACCAGCATGCCGATGATGCCGATGTGCAGCACGGGCATGACCCAGGTGAACTCGGCGAAGAAGCTCCTGAGCCAGCTCGGGGCGGGCAGGAAGCCCTTGCGGATGTTGAACGACGTCACGTACCAGAACATCAGGATCGTGGCGACCCAGGCCAGGCTGCACCACAGGCACAGCGCGTTGATCCGGTACAGGGACTGGAACATCAGCCAGGCGCAGAAGCTCACGCCGAAGAGGCAGCCGGCGTTGAAGGTGAGCCAGTACCAGCGCGGGAAGCGGGCGCGGGCGAGCAGGCTCATGCCGACGCAGATGACGATGCCGTAGGCGACGAGGCCGAGCATCGGGTTCGGGAAACCGAAGACCGCGGCCTGCTTGCTCTCCATGACGCTGCCGCAGGAGACGACGGGGTTGAGGCTGCAGCCGGGCGTGAACGTCTTGCCCTCGACCTTGGCCTCGAGAATCTTGAACTTGTCGATCGTGATGACCCACGAGGCGAGCAGTCCGGCCGCGCCGGTGATCACCAGCAGGAGGGCGAGGGCCCGGCTGCCGCCCTCGGCGCGGGGCGCGTTCTCGGCGCACTCCGGCTCGGGCCCCGTGGAGACGTCCTGGACTGTCGTCTTGCTCATCACGCCGATTCCGTCACTTGAGACCTGGACAACTTCGGACAGGGCCATTGTGCCGCACCGGTACGTCCGTCCACCGTTCAGTGGACATAAGCATGTCCGCACGGTCGTCCTTGAGGGTTGCATTCCGGCCGACGCTCGTCCCATGACAGCACACGGGTACGACCTCGCCGTCCAGGCGCGGGGGCTGCGCAAGCGGTACGGGGACGTGACCGCCCTCGGCGGCATCGATCTGGGCATCCGCCGGGGCGAGGTGTTCGGCCTGCTCGGGCCCAACGGCGCGGGCAAGAGCACCACGGTGGAGATCCTCCAGGGCAACCGGGACCGGGACGCCGGCGAGGTGTCCGTGCCCGGGTCGGACCCGGCGACCGGCACGCGCGCGTGGCGCTCACGTGTCGGAATCGTCTGGCAGGACGAATCGGCGCCCGCGGAGTTGACGGTCCGGGAGACGGTGCGGCACTTCGCCGGCTACTACCCGCGGCCCCGGAACCCTGAGGAGGTCATCGGCGCGGTCGGTCTGGAGGCGAAGGCGGACAGCCGGATCAAGGCCCTGTCGGGTGGCCAGCGGCGGCGTCTGGACCTGGCGCTCGGCGTGATCGGCGGCCCGGACCTGCTGCTTCTGGACGAGCCGACGACCGGGTTCGACCCGGCGGCCCGGCGGCGGTTCTGGTCGCTGATCCGCGCCCTGGCCGACGACGGCACGACGATCCTGCTGACCACGCACTACCTGGAGGAGGCGGAGGCCCTCGCGCACCGGCTGGCCGTCGTCGCGAAGGGCCGGATCGTCGCCGAGGGCGAGCCCGGGGCGTTGCGGGAGCGGTACGGCACCGAGGCCCTCGTCGAGTGGACCGAGCCGGACGGCACCCCGCGCAGGGAGCGCACGGTCACACCGACCAGGACGATCGCCGGACTCATGCACCGCTTCGACGGGGAGATCCCGGGGCTGGCGGTGAGCCGGCCCACGCTGGAGGACGTCTACCTCCGGCTGACCGGACAGTCGCAGGAGGAGGCACGGTGACCACGACCGCGGCGGGGCGCCCTGGAGATCAGGCAGTTCTTCCGGCAGCGCGACCAGGTGGTGTTCACCTTCGCCTTTCCGGTCGTCTTCCTGTTCCTGTTCGCCTCGATCTTCCGGGACGACGTGGCGGGCGCGGGCATCACCGCCTCGCAGCTGTACGTCCCGGCGATGATGGCCGCCGGGATCATGTCGACGAGCTTCATCGGCGAGTCGACGGTGAAGACGTATCTGCTGCGCGTCTTCGGCAAGCTGGGGGTGGACGACCGGACGGCGGCCGTCACCAGCGCCCTACGCCACGGACTCCTGGAATAGCGACACACCTCACCATGCCCCACCAACGCCGAGACCAGGCGTCGGCCCACGCGGCGGCAGCCGCACATCGATGCAGCATCGGCGAGTCGTCGGTGAAGACGTATCTGCTGCGCGTCTTCGGCAAGCTCGGGGTGGACGACCGGACAGCGGCCGTCACCAGCGCGCTGCGGTACGGGTTGTTGGAGCAGTGACGAAGGCGCCGGGCACCTCGGCAGGTGTCCGGAGCCTTCGCTTCTGGTCTGCTGCTAGCCGAGTCGCGCTTCGAGTTCCGCCACGATCTCGTTCACGCCGACCGCCGTCTGCTCGCCCGACTCCATGTCCTTGAGCTGGACGACGCCCTCGGCGAGGTCGCGCTCGCCGGCGACGATCGTGTAGCGGGCGCCGCTGCGGTTGGCGTTCTTCATCGCGCCTTTGAGGCCCTTGCCGCCGTAGGAGAAGTCGGCCGCGATGCCGTTCTTGCGCAGCTCCGTGACCTTGGCGAACAGGACCCGGCGGGCCTCCTCGCCGAGCGGGACGGCGAACACACTGGTGGTCGCCGGGAGTTCGAGCTCGACCCCCTCCGCCTCCAGCGCGAGGACCGTGCGGTCGACGCCGAGGGCCCAGCCGACGGACGGCAGCGCGGGGCCGCCGATCATCTCGGACAGGCCGTCGTAGCGCCCGCCGCCACCGACGGCGGACTGGGAGCCCAGGCCGTCGTGGACGAACTCGAAGGTCGTGCGGGTGTAGTAGTCCAGGCCGCGCACCAGCTTCGGGTCGTCCTCGAAGGCGACGCCCGCCGACGTGATCAGCTCGCGCACCTCCTCGTGGTACGCCTTGCAGGCGTCGCAGAGGTAGTCGCGCAGCAGCGGCGCGTCCCCCAACTGCTTCTGGACCGCCTCACGCTTGTCGTCCAGGACGCGCAGCGGGTTGATCTCCGCCCGGCGCAGGGTGTCCTCGTCCAGGTCCAGGCCGCGCAGGAAGTCCTGGAGTGCCGTCCGGTACACCGGGCGGCACTCCTTGTCGCCCAGGCTGTTGATCAGGATGCGGAAGTTGCTCAGGCCCAGCGAGCGGTACGCCTGGTCGGCCAGGATGATCAGTTCGGCGTCCAGTGCCGGGTCCTCGGCGCCGATCGCCTCGGCACCGACCTGGGAGAAGTGGCGGTAGCGGCCCTTCTGGGGGCGCTCGTAGCGGTAGTACGAGCCGGAGTACCAGAGCTTGACCGGGAGGTTGCCCGCCTTGTGCAGGTTGGCCTCCAGCGCGGCGCGCAGGACGGAGGCCGTGCCTTCGGG
Organism: Streptomyces chartreusis NRRL 3882; assembly: GCF_900236475.1. Classification (GTDB taxonomy): domain Bacteria; phylum Actinomycetota; class Actinomycetes; order Streptomycetales; family Streptomycetaceae; genus Streptomyces; species Streptomyces chartreusis_D. The sequence continues at coordinate 7,395,622 of NZ_LT963352.1, read as the reverse complement.
GCGCAGGGCCAGCCTGTCGCCGCCCTTCGTCTCGAAGGCGTACATCTCCTTCGTCACGATGTCCGTCGATTCGCCGACTCCGCGCGCGAAGAGTTCGACGTTCTCGAACCCGGGCGTCTCGATGTAGCCGTAGCCGGAGTTGCGCAGCGGCGCGGCGATCGCCTCACGGACAGCGAGGTACGTGGCGCTGTCCGGCGGAATCAGGTCGTACGTGCCCTTGGGGGCCTTGAAGGTGCTCACGGAAGGTCTCGTCACATTCCTCGTCGGGGAGCCTCGAAAGCGCCGCTTCCTTGGCGGTCTGCCGCCACCTGCCGCAGATACGGGTTGGTGGCGCGCTCCTGGCCGATGGTCGTCTGGGGGCCGTGGCCGGACAGCACCACGGTCGAGTCGTCGAGCGGCAGGCACACGCGGGCCAGCGAGTCGAGCATCTCGGCCATGTCACCGCCGGGCAGGTCGGTGCGTCCGATGGAGCCGGCGAACAGCAGGTCGCCCGAGAACAGGATCGGCGGGATGTCCGCCGCCTCGGGCATGCCGAAGGTCACCGACCCCTTGGTATGGCCGGGCGCGTGCGCGACGGACAGCTCCAGGCCCGCCAGCTCGAGCTTGGCGCCGTCGGCCAGCTCCTTGACGTCGTCGGGCTCCCCCACCGTCAGCTCGCCCATGAGCGGCATCCCGATGGAACGGCCGATTCCCTTCTCGGGGTCGCTCATCATGTACCGGTCGTCGGGGTGGATCCAGGCCGGCACGTCGTGCGCGCCGCAGACCGGGACGACCGAGGCCACGTGGTCGATGTGGCCGTGCGTGAGGACGACGGCGACGGGCTTGAGCCGATGCTTCCTGATCGCTTTCTCGACGCCGTCGGCGGCCTGATGGCCGGGGTCGATGATCACGCACTCCTCACCGGCGGCGGGGGCGACGAGGTAGCAGTTCGTCCCCCAGGCCCCGGCGGGGAACCCGGCAATGAGCACGATCGTCCTTCGTTGTGTCGATACGGGCGGCTGCGGCTGCTGTCAGAGCCTACCGGCGCTGCCGATTCCTCAGCGAACCCATATACGGTACGGGGCACACGCAGGCGGTCGGCGCACAGGCCCCACGCGTACCGGTCGACGTATCAGACGCATGAGGAGAGAACCCGGTGGTCAGCCAGGAACAGCGGCGGCGTCAGCTCGCCCGTGAGAAGTACTTGCGGCAGCAACAACGGCGCACAGATGCGCGACGCAGGGCCCGTATCCGCAACTCCGTGATCGCCTCGGTTCTCGGCGTGGTCGTGGTGCTCTCCGTATCGGTCTTCCTGACCAAGCCGTTCGAGGACGACGGCAAGAAGGAGAACGCGAACGCGGAGGTCACTCCGAGCGCCTCGCCCAGCAAGGCCCCGGACCCGTGCGAGAAGCCCGCCGCGGGCAAGGTCAAGTCGGAGACCTGGAAGAAGGAACCGGCGATGTCGATCGACGAGTCGGCGAAGTACACGATGAAGCTGGACACGACCTGCGGCGAGATAGACATCGCGCTGAAGGCGTCGGCGGCGCCGCACACCGTCAACTCGTTCAACTTCCTCGCCGGCAAGGGCTACTTCGACCACAGCAAGTGCCACCGGCTCACCAATCAGGGCATCTACGTCCTGCAGTGCGGCGACCCGCAGGGCACCGGCATGGGCGGCCCCGGCTACACGATCCCGGACGAGAACCTGAAGGACAAGAGCCTCAAGGGCGGGGTGTACCCGGCGGGCACGGTCGCGATGGCGAACCAGTACAACGCCCAGACGAAGCAGGGCCGCAACAGCGGTGGCAGCCAGTTCTTCCTCGTCTACCAGGACAGTCAGCTGCCGCCCGACTACACACCGTTCGGGACGGTGTCCGAGGCGGGCATGAAGGTCCTCAAGAAAATCGCCGCCGCCGGAGCGCAGGCTCCCGACCCTCAGACGGGCAACACGGCGCCCAACGCGACGGTCGTGATCAACAAGGCCACGGTCACCAAATCCTGACCCTCAACTGCGTAATTTCGGTCGCGCGGGATGCGGACAGGCCCCCCGCCGGTCGCCTATGTTGGCCGTGACGAAACTGTGGACGATGCCCGGGGGAGCTTCAGGCCCCTCGCAGGCATCATGTGGAGGAGGCGCTGTGAGCAGCGACCCGTGGGGCCGCGTCGACGAGACGGGGACCGTGTACGTGCGTACGGCCGACGGCGAGCAGGTCGTCGGTTCGTGGCAGGCAGGCTCCCCCGATGAGGCGCTGGCCTATTTCGAGCGCAAGTACGAGGGCCTGGTTGTCGAGATCGGCCTCCTCGAGAAGCGAGTGAAGACCACCGACCTGTCGGCGAAGGACGCCCAGGCGGCCATCGACCACATCCGGGAGCAGGTCGACGCGCACCACGCGGTGGGCGACCTGGACGCCCTGCGGGTCCGGCTGGACAAGCTCACCGAGCTGGTGGAGGCGCGCCGCGAGGAGCGCAAGGCGCAGCGGGCGAAGCAGTCCGACGAGGCGCGCAAGGCCAAGGAGGCTCTGGTCGCCGAGGCGGAGGAGCTGGCGCAGTCCGACCAGTGGCGGGCGGCCGGTGAGCGGCTGCGGGCCCTGGTGGACACCTGGAAGGGTCTGCCGAGGCTGGACCGCAAGTCCGACGACGAGCTGTGGCACCGCTTCTCGCACGCGCGGTCGGCGTTCTCCAAGCGGCGCAAGCAGCACTTCGCGCAGCTGGACGCCCAGCGCGAGGAGGCGCGGCGGACCAAGGAGCGGCTGGTCTCCGAGGCCGAGGCGCTGTCGAACTCGACGGACTGGGGTGCGACGGCAGCGCGGTACCGCGAGCTGATGGCCGAGTGGAAGGCCGCCGGCCGGGCCCAGCGCGAGCACGAGGACGACCTGTGGAACCGCTTCCGCGGTGCCCAGGACGTCTTCTTCGCCGCGCGCAGCTCGGTCTTCGCCGAGCGGGACGCCGAGCAGGCGGAGAACCTGAAGCTCAAGGAGGAGCTGGCCGAGGAAGCCGAGAAGCTCCTGCCGATCACGGACCTGAAGGCATCCCGGGCCGCGTTCCGTTCGATCAACGAGCGGTGGGAGGCCATCGGTCATGTGCCGCGCGACGCCCGGCCCAAGGTCGAGGGCCGTATGCACGCCGTCGAGCGGGCCCTCCAGGAGGCGGAGGAGACCGAGTGGCGCCGGACGAACCCGGAGGCACGCGCGCGTGCCGAGGGTCTGACCGGCCAGCTCCAGGCCGCCGTGGACAAGCTGAGGGGCCAGATCGAGCAGGCCCGGGCGCAGGGCAACAACGCCAAGGCCGACAAGCTCGAGCGTGAGCTCGAGGGCCGGCAGGCGCTGCTGGACCAGGCGCTGAAGGGTCTCCAGGAGTTCGGAGGCTGATCAGCCGGTCGAAAGGGGGCCCCGTACATGCCGTACGGGGCCCCCTTTCGTGTGGTCGCTGCGCAGCGTTACGACCTGCTGCGCGCCGACGTCACCCGGTACACGTCGTAGACGCCCTCCACGCCCCGGACCGCCTTCAGCACATGGCCGAGGTGCTTCGGGTCGCCCATCTCGAAGGTGAAGCGGGAGGTGGCGACACGGTCGCGGGAGGTCTGGACGGCCGCGGAGAGGATGTTGACGTGCTGGTCGGACAGGACGCGAGTGACGTCCGAGAGGAGCCGGGAACGGTCCAGGGCCTCGACCTGGATGGCGACCAGGAAGACCGAGGACTGGGTGGGCGCCCACTCGACCTCGAGAATCCGCTCGGGCTCACGGGACAGCGAGTCGACGTTGACGCAGTCGGTGCGGTGAACCGATACGCCGCTGCCCCGCGTGACGAAGCCCATGATGGGGTCGCCGGGGACGGGCGTACAGCAGCGGGCCAGTTTGACCCACACGTCCTCGACGCCCTTCACCACGACGCCCGGGTCGGCGCTGGAGCGGCGCTTGCGGCTGCGTCCGCGGGCCGGCGGGACCGACTCGTCGATCTCCTCGGTGGCGGCCTCCTCGCCGCCGAGGGCCTGGACGAGTTTCTGCACGATGTTCTGCGCGGAGACATGGCCCTCGCCGATCGCCGCGTACAGCGCGGAGATGTCCGCGTAGCGCATCTCGTGCGCGAGGGTCACCAGGGAGTCGCCGGTCAGGATGCGCTGGATCGGCAGGTTCTGCTTGCGCATGGCGCGGACGATGGCGTCCTTGCCCTGCTCGATCGCCTCGTCACGGCGCTCCTTGGAGAACCAGGCCCGGATCTTGTTGCGGGCGCGCGGTGACTTGACGAAGCCGAGCCAGTCGCGCGACGGGCCGGCGCCGGACGCCTTGGAGGTGAAGACCTCGACCAGGTCGCCGTTGTCGAGGGTGGACTCCAGCGGGACCAGCCGGCCGTTGACCCGGGCTCCTATGGTGCGGTGGCCGACCTCGGTGTGGACCGCGTAGGCGAAGTCCACCGGTGTGGCACCCGCCGGGAGCGCTATGACGTCGCCCTTGGGAGTGAAGACGAAGACCTCGTTGCGGGAGAGGTCGAAGCGCAGCGACTCCAGGAACTCGCCGGGGTCCTCGGTCTCCTTCTGCCAGTCGAGCAGCTGCCGCAGCCACGCCATGTCGTTGATGGCGTCCTTGTCCTTGCCGGAGGACTTGGGCGCGTCCGTGCGCACCTTGGAGGCGCCGGCGACGGCTTCCTGCTTGTACTTCCAGTGCGCGGCGATGCCGTACTCGGCGCGGCGGTGCATGTCGAACGTGCGGATCTGGAGCTCGACCGGTTTGCCGCCGGGGCCGATGACCGTCGTGTGCAGCGACTGGTACATGTTGAACTTGGGCATCGCGATGTAGTCCTTGAACCGGCCGGGGACCGGGTTCCACCGCGCGTGCACCGTGCCGAGGGCCGCGTAGCAGTCACGGACGGTGTCCACGAGGACGCGGATGCCCACCAGGTCGTAGATCTCCGCGAAGTCACGGCCGCGGACGATCATCTTCTGGTAGACGCTGTAGTAGTGCTTCGGGCGGCCGGTGACGGTCGCCTTGATGCGGGCCGCCCGCAGGTCCTGCTGGACCTCGTCGGTGACGATGGCGAGGTACTCGTCGCGCTTCGGAGCGCGCTCGGCGACCAGACGTACTATCTCGTCGTACATCTTGGGGTAGAGGATCGCGAACGCGAGGTCCTCCAGCTCCCACTTGATGGTGTTCATGCCCAGGCGGTGGGCGAGCGGCGCGTAGATCTCCAGGGTCTCGCGCGCCTTCTTCTCCTGCTTCTCGCGCTTGAGGTAGCGCATGGTGCGCATGTTGTGCAGGCGGTCGGCGAGCTTGATGACCAGGACGCGCGGGTCCTTGGCCATGGCGACGACCATCTTGCGCACGGTCTCGGCCTGCGCGGCCTCGCCGAACTTGACCTTGTCCAGCTTGGTGACACCGTCGACGAGCAGGGTGACGACGTCGCCGAAGTCGCGGCGCAGGTCGTCCAGGCCGTACTCGGTGTCCTCGACCGTGTCATGCAGCAGGCCGGCCATGAGGGTGGCCGGATCCATGCCCAGCTCGGCGAGGATGGTCGTCACCGCGAGGGGGTGCGTGATGTACGGGTCGCCGCTCTTGCGCTTCTGGCCGCGGTGCCAGCGCTCGGCGACCTGGTAGGCGCGCTCGATCTGGCGGAGCGTGGACGTCTCGATCTTCGGGTCGTTGCTGCGGACTATCCGCAGCAACGGCTCCAGCACCGGGTTGTACGGGTTCGCGCGCTGGACGCCTAGACGGGCCAGGCGGGCGCGGACGCGGTTGGAGGAGCCGGTCCGGGCGGGCTGGCCGGCGGCCTGGCGCACGGGCGGGGCGGGCTTGGGGCGCGCCTGCTCGGCGGGCTTGTCGACCGGCGCCGACTGGGCGTGCTCGACCGGCCCGCGGGTGTCGTTCTTCGCGTGGGGCGCGTTCGGCGCGGGCTTGGCCGCGGCTGCCGAGGCGGACTCGGGCTTGGCGGCGGTCAGGTGCTGGGCCTCGTCTGGCAAGAGGGCTCCTCGTGCGCGATCCGGGTCCCCCGGTCAGGCTCCGGAGACCCCATGGTAGCGATCCTGGGCCCCAGGATCGCCTTCAGGCCAATGTGAGGACCGTCTACCCGAGAAACGCGAGAGGCGGGCGCCGGATTCCTCCGGGCCCGCCTCCGCGGTGTCGTGCCGGTGGCGTGGCGGTGTCACCGGGCTGCCGTGGGCTTCCTAGACCGTGAGCAGCGCCTCCAGCGGGGCACCGTTCAGCGCCGGTTCCAGGCGGGCGCGGCCGCTCAGGAAGCCGAGCTCCATGAGGACGGCGAGGCCCGCGACCTCGGCGCCGGCCCGGCGGATGAGCTGGACCGAGGCCTCGGCGGTGCCGCCGGTGGCGAGGACGTCGTCGACGACCAGGACACGGTCGTCGGCGCTCAGGTCCTCGGCGTGCACCTCGATCTCCGCCGAGCCGTACTCCAGGTCGTAGGCCTGGCCGAGGGTGGCTCCGGGGAGCTTGCCCGCCTTGCGTACGGGGATGAAGCCGATGCCGGCGCGGACGGCGACCGGGGCGCCGAGGATGAAGCCCCGGGCCTCCAGGCCGACGACCTTGGTGGCACCGGTGCGCTCGGCGATCTCGGCGAGGGCGTCGGTGAGCGCGGTGAACGCCGCCGGGTCCGCCAGGAGCGGGGTGATGTCCTTGAACATCACGCCCGGCTCCGGGTAGTCCGCCACGTCCCTGATGCGGCTGAGCAGCAGCTCCCTGATGTCGGTCATCGGCGCTTCCCCGAGGGACGGCCACGGCCCCGGCTGCGGGACGCGGGCTGGTTGCGGGGGCCGACGACCGCGGGCGCGGCGTCCTCGGGCTCGCCGTCGTACGACTCGTCGGCGCCGTGGGCCTCGGTCTCGCCCTGGACGCCGGACTGGGCCCGCTTGGCGAGGACGCGCTTCCTGAGGGCCTTCAGCTGCGGCTCGCGCTCCTTGAGGTCGGCGACGAGCGGCGTGGCGATGAAGATCGAGGAGTACGCACCGGCGGCGAGGCCGACGAACAGCGACAGCGAGATGTCGTTCAGCATGCCGGCGCCGAGGACACCGCCACCGATGAACAGCAGGCCCGCCACCGGCAGCAGTGCGACCACCGTGGTGTTGATGGAGCGGACCAGGGTGCTGTTGATCGAGCGGTTGGCGACGTCGCTGTAGGTCCAGCGGGTCTGCTTGGTGATGTCCTTGGTCTGTTCCTTGAGGCTGTCGAAGACCACGACCGTGTCGTAGAGCGAGTAGCCGAGGATGGTCAGCAGACCGATCACCGTGCCCGGTGTGACCTCGAACCCGACCAGGGCGTAGATGCCGACCGTGATGGTGATGTCGTGGATCAGGGCGACGAACGCGGCGAGCGCCATGCGCCACTCGAAGGCGATCGCCAGGTAGATCACCACGAGGACCAGGAAGATGCCGAGGCCCTGCCAGGCCTTGCTGGCGATCTGGTCACCCCAGCTGGGGCCGACCAGTTCGGCGTTGATCTGCTCCGCGTCGATCTTGAGGTCGTCGGAGAGCTTGTCCTTGATCTTGTCGGCCGCACCGGTGTCGATGCCGGCCACCTGGATGCGCAGGCTGCCGTCGCCGAGCTTCTGGACGATCGCGTCGTGGCCGGAGGCCTCTTCCGCGTACCGCTCCGCCTGGGACACCGAGGCACTGGTGTTCTTCGGGGTGTTGAAGACGGCGCCGCCCTGGAACTCGATGCCCATGTTCAGGCCGCGGACCGCCAGGCCGACGATGGCCGTGATGGTGATCAGGATGGAGAGGCCGTACCAGATCTTGCGGTTCTTGACGAAGTCGTAGCCGACCTCGCCACGGTGCAGTCGGGCGCCGAGGGTGCCGAGTTTCGACATCTCAGGCCTCCTTGGTGTCGACGGGGGCGGCGGGGCGGCGGGTGCGGCGCAGCGGGGGCTTCGCACCCAGGCTCTTCGGGTCGAGGCCGGACCACTTGTGGCCGTTCGCGAAGAACGGGCGGCGGGCCATCAGCGTCAGCAGCGGCTTGGTGAAGAGGAACACGACGACCACGTCGAGCAGGGTGGTCAGGCCGAGCGTGAACGCGAAGCCCTGGACCTTGCCGACGGTGACGATGAAGAGCACCGCGGCGGCGAGGAACGACACGAAGTCGGAGACCAGGATGGTGCGCCGGGCGCGCGGCCAGGCCCGCTCGACGGCGGGGCGCAGCGTGCGGCCCTCCCGGATCTCGTCGCGGACGCGTTCGAAGTACACGATGAACGAGTCCGCCGTGATGCCGATCGCCACGATGGCACCGCACACGGCCGGCAGATTCAGCGCGAAATTGATGGTCGGGCCGAGCAACGCCATGATCGTGTAGGTCAGGGCGGCGGAGACCAGCAGCGAGAGGATCGCGATGAACGCCAGGCCGCGGTAGTAGAGCAGCAGGTAGATGACGACCAGCGCGAGGCCGATCGCACCGGCGATCAGACCGGCCTTCAGCTGGTCACCGCCGAGCGCGGCGGTGACGGTCGAAACGCTGTCCTCCCTGAAGGTCAGCGGCAGCGCACCGTAGCTCAGCATGTTGGCGAGGTCCTGGGCGGACTGCTGGTTGAAGTTGCCGGAGATCTCCGCGTTGCCGCCGGTCAGCGCCTGCCGCACGTACGGGTCGGAGACCACGTCGCCGTCGAGGACGATCGCGAACTGGTTCTGCGGCGACTGGTTCTTCGCCAGCTTGCCGGTGATGTCCGCGAACTTCTTGCCGCCCGCGTCGGTGAAGTCCATCGTGACCGTCCAGCCCGCACCGCTCTGGGTGTTCAGGACGGCCTGGGCCTTGTCGACGTCGGTGCCGTCGACCTCGGCGGGGCCGAGGATGTACTTCTGCCACTGCCCCTGCGAGTTCTTGCCGCAGGCCAGGGTGGGCTGGGAGGCCTTGACGCCGTCGCCCACCTTGGAGCGGGTCTGCGCGTTGGTGCAGTCGAGCTTGGCGTACTGCTCCTGGAGCTTGCTCGCGTCGTCGGCGGCACCGCCGCCGGACGCGGACGGGGAGGGGCTGGCCTTCGCCTTGTCCGAGACGCTCGCGGACGGCGTCGCGTCGGCCTTCAGGGCGTCCGTGACCGCGCGGCCCTGCGTGGTGGGAGAGGCGGACGGGGAGGCGGAGCCCTTGTCGGTGGCCTCGGGCTTGTCGGTGGCCTTGCCGGACGGCCTGTCCGAGGGGCTTCCCGTGGGGCTCGGCGAGGGGCTGGCCGCGCCGGGGCCGCCGGAGACCTCGGTGGCGATGACCGGGCGGAAGTACAGCTTGGCGGTGGTGCCGACCTGCTTGCGGGCCTGCTCGGAGTTCGTGCCCTTGGGGATGTTGACGATGATGTTGTCCCGGCCCTGCGTCTGGACCTCGGCCTCGGAGACGCCCAGACCATTGACACGGCGCTCCATGATGGAGACGGCGGTGTCCATGTTGGTCTTGTTGATCGCCGCCTCGTTGCCGGCCTCGGGAACCGCTTCGAGCGTGATGCTCGTACCGCCGGCCAGGTCGATGCCGAGACGCGGTGTCGTGTGTCCCGAGGCGAACATCCCACCGGTGAGCGCCGCGATGGCGATCAGGATCAGGGCCAGCGAGCGCCCCGGCTTGCTCTGGGCGCTCGCGCTCCGGCCCTTTTTAGGTGTGGCCACCTTCTCGTACTCCCTCTCGGGCCGCCGCGCTCCGGATCGGCGGACGGGCGGCCATGACATGGTGTCGGGATTCCGTGCGAGCCGGTCGTGTCCCGGGGTGCGCGGGCCGGGCCCGCGCACCCCGGGACGCGACTACTTCGCCTCGGAGTCGCCGTCGGTCTTCTTCGGCTCTTCGTCCGTCTTCGCCTCGCCGGCCGGGGCGTCGTCGGGCTGCTCGTCGGCCGCGTCCTTCTTGCCGAGGTCGACGGCCTTGTCGTCAGCGTCGGCGTCGGCGGCGGAGTCGCCGGTCTCGGTGAGGGAGGAGGCGTCGTCCGGGACGAGGTCGGCGTCGGACTTCAGGTCGTGCTCGATGCCGTGGACGATGCGGTTGTACTCGTCGTCGGTGAGGACGGCACCGATGGCGTTCTTGGCGAAGAGGAGCTCGACGCCCGGACCGGCGTCGACGAGGACGGTGTCCTCGTTCACCTCCTTGACCGTGGCGTACATGCCCCCGATGGTGCGGACACCGCTGCCGGGCTGCATTTGGTTCCGCATCTCCACGGCCTGCTGCTGCTTCTTCTTGGCCGACCGGGTCATCAGGAACATGGCCCCGATGAGCACGATGAACGGGAGGAGGGTCAGGAGACTCACGGGTCGGTACTTCCTTCACACGACCGCGCTGTGAGCGGCCAGATGGTTGGGGGTGTGTACGCCGCCGACAAAGGCGGCATCGGCGGAGTCTAAGCGAGTCCGCGCGCATGGAACAACGCTCAGCATGGCACCGGGGTTCCTGCTCCGGCCACTGGCCGCGCCGTCCCGGAGCGGTGACGGCGCCGTCACGCCCCGAACAGGTCCTGTTGTCCGTTTCCGGCGGTCTGGGAACGGGGCGGGGTGAGGCCGAGATGTGCCCATGCGGCGGGGGTGGCGACCCGGCCGCGCGGGGTGCGGGCCAGCAGGCCCTCGCGCACCAGGAAGGGCTCGGCGACCTCCTCCACGGTCTCACGCTCCTCCCCCACCGCGACCGCGAGCGTGGACAGGCCCACGGGGCCGCCGCCGAACAGCTTGAGCAGGGCTTCCAGCACGCCCCGGTCGAGGCGGTCGAGGCCGCGGCCGTCCACCTCGTAGACGGCGAGGGCGGCGGCCGCGATGTCCTTGGTGATCAGGCCGTCGGCCTTGACCTGCGCGTAGTCCCGGACGCGGCGCAGCAGACGGTTGGCGATGCGGGGCGTGCCGCGGGAACGCCCGGCGATCTCGGCGGCGCCGTCCGGCTCGATCTCGACCTCGAGGAGGTCGGCGGAGCGGTGGATGACCCGTTCCAGTTCGGCCGGTTCGTAGAACTCCATGTGCGCGGTGAAGCCGAAGCGGTCGCGCAGCGGGGGCGGCAGCAGGCCCGCGCGCGTGGTGGCGCCGACCAGGGTGAAGGGGGGCAGCTCCAGCGGGATGGCGGTGGCGCCGGGGCCCTTGCCGACGATGACGTCGACGCGGAAGTCCTCCATCGCCATGTACAGCATCTCCTCGGCGGGCCGGGACATGCGGTGGATCTCGTCGAGGAAGAGGACCTCGCCCTCCTGGAGGGAGGAGAGGATCGCGGCGAGGTCGCCGGCGTGCTGGATGGCGGGGCCCGAGGTGATGCGGATGGGGGCGCCCATCTCGGCCGCGATGATCATCGACAGGGTGGTCTTGCCGAGGCCGGGGGCGCCGGAGAGCAGCACGTGGTCCGCGGTGGCACCACGCGCGCGTGCGGCGCGCAGGACGAGGTCGAGCTGCTCGCGGACCTTCTCCTGGCCGATGAACTCGCCCAGGTCCTTGGGGCGCAGGGCGGCCTCGACGGCCTGGTCCTCACGGTCGGCGACGGAGTCCACCAGCCGCTCGGCGGCATCGGCGTCGGTCGTGTCGTCCCAGTTCATGGAGTGTGCCTCGGAATCTCGGTGCGTACTATCGGGCGCGGTTCAGGGTCTGCAGGGCCGCCTTCAGCAGCTGTCCCACCTGCGGCGTGCCCCCTGCCGCCTCGGCCTGCGGAGCGACGGCGGCCACGGCCTCGTCGGCCTCCCGGGTCGCGTAGCCGAGGCCGATCAGGGCGGCGTGCAGCTGGTCGCGCCAGCCGTCGCCGGCGGGTGTACCGACGGCGGGCGTGCCGACCGGTTCGCCGAGCCGGTCCTTCAGCTCCAACAGCAGCTTCTGCGCGCCCTTCTTGCCGATGCCGGGGACGGCGGTGAGCGCCTTCTCGTCGCCGGTGGCGACGGCCCGGCGCAGGGCGTCCGGGGTGTGCACGGCGAGCATCGACTGGGCGAGCCGCGGTCCCACGCCGCTGGCCGTCTGGAGCAGCTCGAAGGTCTGCCGCTCGTCGTCGTCGGCGAAGCCGTACAGGGTCAGTGAGTCCTCCCGTACGACGAGGGAGGTGTGCAGCTTGGCGGGCTGGCCCGTGCGGAGCGTGGACAGCGTGTTCGGCGTGCACTGGACGGCCATGCCGACGCCGCCGACCTCGACGACCGCGGCGTCGGGGGCGAGCGCGGCGACGGTGCCGCTGACGAAGGCGATCATGCCGTACGGCCTTTCGATGTGTGCAGGGCGACGGCCTGCTGGAGTCGGTTCTGCGCGGGGGCGCGCCAGATGTGGCAGATGGCGAGGGCGAGGGCGTCGGCCGCGTCGGCGGGCTTGGGCGGTGCGCTGAGCCGGAGCAGGCGGGTCACCATGGCGCCCACCTGGGCCTTGTCGGCCCGGCCGCTGCCGGTGACGGCGGCCTTGACCTCGCTGGGGGTGTGCAGGGCGACGGGAATGCCGCGGCGGGCGGCACAGAGCATGGCGACGGCGCTGGCCTGGGCCGTGCCCATCACCGTACGGACGTTGTGCTGGCTGAAGACGCGCTCCACGGCGACGCACTCGGGCCGGTGCTCGTCCAGCCACTGTTCGATGCCCTGCTCGATGGCGACGAGGCGGTGGCCGAGGTCCGCGTCCACGGGCGTGCGGACGACGCCGACGCCGACCATGGTGAGCGGCCGCCCGGCGACGCCCTCGACCACGCCGACACCGCACCGGGTCAGGCCCGGGTCCACCCCCAGAACGCGCACGCGCCCTCCCTCTCGATCGCCTGTTCACGCAGGCTATCGGGTGCCACCGACAACGCGACGGGCCGACGGGGTGTGTCCCGTCGGCCCGTTGGGTCCTGCGGAGCCCGCGGCGGCGTTACGCGCCGACCTTCTCCATGACCTCGTCGCTGACGTCGAAGTTGGCGAAGACGTTCTGCACGTCGTCGCTGTCCTCCAGCGCGTCGATCAGCTTGAAGATCTTCTTGGCGCCCTCCTCGTCCAGCTCGACCTGCATGGTCGGGACGAAGTTGGCGTCGGCGGAGTCGTAGTCGATGCCGGCGTCCTGGAGGGCGGTGCGGACCGCGACCAGGTCCGTGGCCTCGCTGAGGACCTCGAAGGTCTCGCCGAGGTCGTTGACCTCCTCGGCACCCGCGTCGAGCACGGCGGCCAGGACGTCGTCCTCGGTCAGCTCGCCCTTGGGGACGATCACGACGCCCTTGCGGTTGAACAGGTACGACACCGAACCCGGGTCGGCCATGGAGCCGCCGTTGCGGGTCATGGCGACACGGACCTCGGAGGCGGCGCGGTTGCGGTTGTCGGTGAGGCACTCGATGAGCACCGCGACACCGTTCGGGCCGTAACCCTCGTACATGATCGTCTCGTAGTCGGCGCCGCCGGCCTCCAGGCCCGCGCCGCGCTTGACCGCCGAGTCGATGTTCTTGTTGGGGACCGACGACTTCTTCGCCTTCTGGATGGCGTCGTAGAGCGTCGGGTTGCCCTCGGGGTCGGCGCCGCCCATCCGGGCCGCCACCTCGATGTTCTTGATCAGCTTCGCGAAGAGCTTGCCGCGCTTGGCATCGATGACGGCCTTCTTGTGCTTCGTCGTGGCCCATTTAGAGTGGCCGGACATCTGCCTGTCTCCTTCGCGTAACCCATCTCAGCAACGAACGCAGGAATCCTACAAGGACTCGGCTGTCCGGTTCGCCCTCACCATGTCGACGAACAGGGCGTGCACACGGTGGTCGCCGGTCAGTTCCGGGTGGAACGAGGTGGCCAGGGCGTTGCCCTGACGCACCGCGACGATGTGGCCGTCGTACTCGGCGAGCACCTCGGCCCGGGCGCCGACGGACTCGACCCAGGGGGCGCGGATGAAGACACCCTCCACCGGATCGCCCTCGACGCCCTTGACGTCGACGGCCGCCTCGAAGGACTCGTTCTGCCGGCCGAAGGCGTTGCGGCGCACGATCATGTCGATGCCACCGACGGTCTCCTGGCCCGAGCGCGGGTCGAGGATCTTGTCGGCGAGCATGATCATGCCGGCGCAGGTGCCGTAGACGGGCAGGCCGGCCCGCACCCGTGCGCGGAGCGGCTCCATCAGGCCGAACAGGACGGCCAGCTTGGAGATGGTGGTGGACTCGCCGCCGGGGATGACGAGGCCGTCCGCCTCGGCGAGTTCTTCGGGGCGCCGCACCGGCCTGGCCACGGCGTCGGCCGCGGCCAGGGCGACGAGGTGCTCCCGTACGTCGCCCTGGAGGGCCAGGACGCCTATGACAGGAGTGCTCATGGGGGTTACCAGCCGCGGTTGGCGTAGCGCTCGGCCTCGGGGAGGGTGTCGCAGTTGATGCCGACCATGGCCTCGCCGAGGTTGCGGGACGCGTCGGCGATGATCTTCGGGTCGTCGTAGAAGGTGGTGGCCTTCACGATGGCGGCGGCGCGCTTGGCCGGGTCGCCGGACTTGAAGATGCCGGAGCCGACGAAGACGCCCTCGGCGCCGAGCTGGCGCATCAGGGCCGCGTCGGCCGGGGTGGCGACGCCGCCCGCGGAGAACAGCACGACCGGCAGCTTGCCGAGCTCTGAGACCTCCTTGACGAGCTCGTAGGGGGCGCGCAGCTCCTTGGCGGCGGCGTACAGCTCGTTGTTGTCGAAGCCGCGCAGCTTGGCGATCTCGTTCTTGATCTGGCGCAGGTGGCGGACGGCCTCGACGACGTTGCCGGTGCCGGCCTCGCCCTTGGAGCGGATCATCGCGGCACCCTCGGCGATGCGGCGCAGGGCCTCGCCCAGGTTGGTGGCGCCGCAGACGAACGGCGTGGTGAAGGCCCACTTGTCGGAGTGGTTGACCTCGTCGGCCGGGGTGAGGACCTCGGACTCGTCGATGTAGTCGACGCCGAGGGACTGCAGCACCTGGGCCTCGACGAAGTGGCCGATGCGGGACTTGGCCATGACCGGGATCGAGACGGCGTCGATGATGCCCTCGATCATGTCCGGGTCGGACATGCGGGCCACGCCGCCGTCCTTGCGGATGTCGGCCGGGACCCGCTCCAGGGCCATGACGGCGACGGCGCCCGCGTCCTCGGCGATCTTCGCCTGCTCCGGCGTGACGACGTCCATGATGACGCCGCCCTTGAGCTGTTCGGCCATACCGCGCTTCACACGGGCGGTGCCGGTCTCGGGGGCCTGGGAGTTGGGGGACGTGGTGGACACGGGTGACCTCGCTAGCGGAAAGGGGATTTCTGCAGCACTGAGGAAACGTGAGGGGACCAGGCCACAGCAAGGGCCAATGGGAACGCTGTGGATCCTTTTCCGGCGGACGGCCGGGGAACGGCGCGTGAACGGGGGCTCAGGCGGCCCGGTCCGCCAGGGCCGCCGGAGGCTCGTCGTCCATTTCGAAGGCCAGGGGGAACGGGGCGTGGCCCGCCAGCCGGAACCAGCGGACCTTGCGGTGCCGGCGCAGGGCACGGGCGGCCCGTACGGCGTCGTTGTGGAAGCGGCGGGCCATCGGGACCCGCCGCACCGCCTGCGCGAGTTCCTCGGCGGCCTCCTCGCCTCCGGGCGCCTCCCGCACCGCCTCCACCTGCTGGACCTCCCCGAACACGGCCCGCAACGCCTGGCTCAGTTCGCTCTCGGCGACCTCCCGCTGCTCCTCCACCGCCTGACGGGCGGCGTGCGCGGCCTCGTAGAGGACGATCGAGGCGGCCGGGTCGAGCACCCCGGAGGTGGCCAGTTCCTGGGCGACGGAGGCGCGGCGCAGCAGCTGTGCGTCGAGTGCGGCGCGCGCCGCGTCGATGCGCGCGTGCAGCCGGTCCAGCCGCCCGGCCGTCCAGCTCAGGTACAGGCCGATCACCACGAGGGCGACGAGGATCCAGATGAGGGTTGCGGTCACGGCCCAGAGGCTACCGGTGCCTGCGCACACGGCCGGGTGCCCGGTCGGTCCCGGTCAGTCCCGGGCCAGCCCGAGCCGCCCCCACAGCCCGCTCGTCCGCTCGTCCTCGGCCACCGCCGCCGCGCCCGCCGTCACCGTCTCGTAGACGGACAGGATGTCCGCGCCGACGGTCGACCAGTCGAAGCGCCGTACGTGGGCGCTGCCCCGCTCGCGCAGTTCCGCGCGGCGGCCCGGGTCGTCCAGCAGGCGTACGGCCGCGTCCGCCAGGGCGTCGGCGTCCTCGTTGGGGAACAGCTCCCCGGCCTCTCCCCGGTCCAGGACCTGGGCGAAGGCGTCCAGGTCGGAGGCGAGGACGGGGGCTCCGGCGGACATGGCCTCGACCAGGATGATCCCGAAGCTCTCGCCGCCGGTGTTGGGCGCGACGTACAGGTCGACGCTGCGCAGGAAGCGGGCCTTGTCCTCGTCGCTGACCATGCCGAGGAACTCGACGCGGGAGCGCAGCTCGGCGGGCAGTGTCTCCACCGCCTCCTCCTCGTCACCGCGCCCGGCGACCAGCAGCCGGGTCCGCGGGCGTGCGGCGAGGATCTTCGGCAGGGCCTTCATCAGCACGGGCAGGCCCTTGCGGGGCTCGTCGATACGCCCTATGAAGCCGATCGTCTCGCCCTGCCACTCGGCCTTGGGCTCGGCCTTGGCGAAGAAGTCGACGTCTACGCCGTTCGGGATCACGACGGCGTCCCCGCCGAGGTGCTCCACCAGCGTGCGGCGGGCGTACTCGCTCACCGCGATCCGCGCGCTGATCTTCTCCAGGGCGGCCTGCAGGATGGCGTACGCGGCGATCATGGCCCGGGAGCGCGGGTTGGACGTGTGGAACGTGGCGACGATCGGTCCCTGGGCGGCCCAGCAGGTCAGCAGGCCGAGCGAGGGCGAGGTCGGCTCGTGGATGTGGATGACGTCGAACGCGCCGTCGTGCAGCCAGCGGCGCACCCGGGCGGCGCTCAGGAAGCCGAAGTTGAGCCGGGCCACCGAGCCGTTGTACGGCACCGGCACCGCGCGTCCGGCCGAGACGACGTACGGCGGCAGGGGCGTGTCGTCGTCGGCCGGGGCGAGGACGGACACCTCGTGGCCGAGACGGATGAAGTACTCGGCCAGGTCCCGGATGTGGAACTGGACGCCGCCCGGTACGTCCCAGGAGTACGGGCAGACGATGCCGATCCTCACGATGACCCCTTCGCCGGGTCGAGGTCCGCGAGCCACAAGCGCTGCAGCATGTGCCAGTCCTCCGGATGGTCGGCGATCCCCGTGGCGAAGGCGTCGGCCAGCGCCTGTGTCATGACAGACGTCTTCTCGGCGCGCGTGCCTGATTCGGGCACCTCGACGGGCGGGTGGACACGGCCGCGCATCACGGGCGAGTCGTCGTACCAGAGGGTGACGGGAAGCAGCTGGGCGCCCGTCTGCTGGGCGAGCAGGGCCGGTCCGGCCGGCATCCGGGCCGTGTCGCCGAAGAAGCCGACCTCGACGCCGGAGGCGGACAGGTCGCGGTCGGCGACCAGGCAGACCAGGCCGCCGTCGCGCAGCCGCCGGGCCAGGGTGCCGAAGGCGGTGCCGCCGCTGTGCGGCAGGACCTCCATGCCGAGGCCCTCGCGGTAGGCGACGAACCGGTCGTACAGCGTCTCCGGCTTCAGACGCTCGGCGACCGTCGTGAACGGGATGCCCAGCTTCGTGGTGACCCAGGCGCCGGCGAGGTCCCAGTTGGCCAGGTGGGGCAGGGCGAGTACGACGCCCTTGCCTGCGGCCAGGCCATCGGTCAGGTGGTGCAGGCCCTTGGGGTCGAAGCCGCTCGTGATCCGTTCCTCGCTCCAGGCGGGGAGGCGGAAGGACTCCATCCAGTAGCGCAGATACGACCGCATGCCCGCGCGCGAGAGCTCGGCGAGGCGCTCGGGGCTCGCACCGGGCACCACGCGCGCGTAGTTGCTCTCCAGGCGCTGCACGCCCTTGCCGCGCTGCTTCCAGGCGAGGTCGGCGATGCTCTGCCCGAGCCGTACGGCGACCGGCTCGGGGAGCTTCTTGACGGTGCTCCAGCCGAGTCCGTACAGCGCGTCCGTCAGCCGGTCCTGTGCGCTCACGTGGCCGCCTCGCTCCCGTGGGAGGCGTTCTGCTGCTTGCCCTCATTGTCCTGCGCTGCGTCGTCCTGCGCGGCCGCCGCGGCCTCGGCCTCCGCGGACTCGCGACGGACCGTGACGACCCGCTGGATGAGCGTGACGAGGCTGCCCACGGCGACGATCCACAGGGCGACCGGCAGCAGGTACTGGATGCCCGGGACACCGAACGCGTGCAGGCCCGCGAGGCCGGCCGCGACCAGGGAGATCACCAGCCGCTCGGCCCGCTCGACCAGCCCGTTGACGGCGACCGGCAGGCCGATCGACTCGCCGCGGGCCTTGGTGTACGACACCACCTGGCCGCTGGCCAGGCAGAAGATCGAGACGGCGCACAGGACGAGGTCGTCGCCCCCGCCGGCGTACCAGAGGATGAAGCCGCCGAAGATCGCGCCGTCGGCGACCCGGTCGAGCGTGGAGTCCAGGAAGGCGCCCCAGCGGCTGGAGCGGCCGAGCTGGCGGGCCATGTTGCCGTCGACCAGGTCGGAGAACACGAACAGCGTGATCACGACCGTGCCCCAGAAGAACTCGCCCATGGGGTAGAAGACCAGCGCGCCCGCGACCACACCGGCGGTGCCGATGAGCGTGACGGTGTCGGGGCTGACGCCCCGCCGGATCAGAAACGCGGCGAACGGTGTGAGAACACGCGTGAAGAATGCACGCGCGTACTTGTTCAGCATGGCCTTCCCGAGGGTCGGTGTCGCCGTCTGGCCCCTGCTGGCCACCGGCTGGCCCATCGTAGCCACGCGCGCGTGCGGGCGACGGGCGGGACCCGAGGCCCGTGTCACGGCGCACCGGTGCGCGGGGCGGGGCGCGATCACGTCCTTCGTATGGACGCACCGTGACGGGAGTGGGAAGGTCGAATAACCGCGGGCGTCGCCGGAGCCGCACCGCACGCGGATTCCGCGTGTCCGCGCCCACAGTGACCTCACCGTGCACGGGAGGCAGGATCATGGGCGACAAGGCACAGACACACCCTGGGGCCGCCGGCAGGGCACAGGCGGCCGACCACCCCCAGTCCGTACGGAATGTGGTGCTGGTCGGCCACTCCGGATCGGGCAAGACCACGTTGGTGGAGGCCCTCGCGCTCACGGCGGGGGCAGTGAACCGGGCGGGCCGTGTGGAGGACGGCGGCACCGTCTCCGACTACGACGAGATCGAGCACCGGCAGCAGCGCTCGGTGCAGCTCTCCCTGGTGCCCGTCGAGTGGGACGGGATCAAGGTCAATCTCCTCGACACCCCCGGATACGCCGACTTCGTCGGTGAGCTCAGGGCCGGTCTGCGCGCGGCGGACGCGGCCCTCTTCGTCGTCTCGGCCTCGGACGGCGTGGACGGCTCGACCCGCATGGTGTGGGAGGAGTGCGCGGCCGTGGGCATGCCCCGGGCCATCGTCATCACGCACCTGGAGGCGGCGCGCGCCGACTTCGAGGAGATGACCCGGATCTGCGCGGAGGCCTTCGGCGCGGACGACCCCGACGCGGTCCTGCCGCTCTACCTGCCGCTGCACGGCCCGCAGGCGCCCGACGGGCACGCGCCCGTGACCGGCCTGATCGGGCTGCTGTCGCAGAAGCTGTTCGACTACTCGACCGGCGAGCGCAAGGAGTCGGAGCCGGGCGAGGACCAGCTGCCGCTGATCGAGGAGGCCCGCAACCGGCTCATCGAGGGGATCATCTCGGAGAGCGAGGACGAGACCCTCATGGACCGCTACCTCGGCGGGGAACCGGTCGACGTCAAGACCCTGATCGAGGACCTGGAGCGGGCCGTCGCACGCGGGGTCTTCTTCCCCGTCCTGGCCGCCGCCCCCGCCACCGAGGGCTCCCGGCAGGGGCTCGGCACGGTGGAGCTGCTGGAACTGATCACCCGGGGGTTCCCCACGCCGCTGGAGCACGAGACGGTCCGGGTGACGACGATCGACGGCAAGCCGCGCGAGCTCAAGCCGTGCGATCCGGACGCGCCGCTGGTCGCGGAGGTCGTGAAGACCTCCTCCGACCCGTACGTCGGCCGGCTGTCGCTGATCCGCGTCTTCTCCGGCACGCTGCGCGCCGACCAGACGGTCCACGTCTCCGGGCACGGCCTGGCCGACCGCGGGCACGAGGACCACGACGTCGACGAGCGGATCGGCGCCCTGTCCACGCCGTTCGGCAAACAGCAGCGCCCGGTGTCGCACGTCATCGCGGGCGACCTGGCCTGCGTGGCCAAGCTGAGCCGGGCCGAGACCGGCGACACCCTGTCCGCCAAGGACGACCCGCTGCTCATGGAGCCGTGGCAGATGCCCGACCCGCTGCTGCCGCTGGCCATCCAGGCGCACAGCAAGCCCGACGAGGACAAGCTCTCGCAGGGCCTGGCCCGGCTGGTGGCCGAGGACCCGACGATGCGGCTGGAACAGAACCAGGACACCCACCAGGTGGTCCTGTGGTGCCTGGGCGAGGCGCACGCGGACGTCGCACTGGAGCGGCTGCGCAGCCGCTACGGCGTCCAGGTCGACGTCGTACCGCACAGGGTGTCCCTGCGCGAGACGTTCGCGACCAAGGCGGCCGGGCGCGGCCGGCACGTCAAACAGTCCGGCGGGCACGGGCAGTTCGCCATCTGCGAGATCGAGGTGGAGCCGCTGCCGGGCGGCTCGGGCATCGAGTTCGTGGACAAGGTCGTCGGCGGTGCGGTGCCCCGGCAGTTCATCCCGTCGGTGGAGAAGGGCGTGCGGGCCCAGGCCGCCAAGGGAGTCGCCGCCGGGTATCCGCTCATCGACGTCCGCGTGACCCTCCTGGACGGCAAGGCGCACTCGGTGGACTCCTCCGACGCCGCGTTCCAGACGGCCGGGGCGCTCGCCCTGCGGGAGGCCGCGTCCGACGCGAAGATCCATCTGCTGGAGCCGGTGGCCGAGGTGTCGGTGCTGGTCGGCGACGACTTCGTGGGCGCCGTGATGAGCGACCTGTCGGGGCGGCGCGGCCGGGTGCTCGGCACCGAGCAGACGCCCGGCGGGCGCACCCTGATCCGGGCCGAGGTGCCCGAGATCGAGATCGGCCGGTACGCGATCGACCTGCGGTCGATGACGCACGGCACGGCCCGCTTCAGCCGCCGGTACGCACGGCACGAGCCGATGCCGCAGCAGGTCGCGGACCGGATCCGTGGAGAGGAGCGCAAGGCCTCCTAGAAGAGGAGCACAGAGCCGCCTTGAACAGGCGTGCACCACCTCCTGGTTGGGGCCCAGGAGGCCTCAAGTGGCCCTCGTGGGGGCTCCCTCCGAGCGGGCGGGCGGTTTCGAGGACCGCCCGCCGACGGATGTCGGTGCCTGCGGATACGCTGATGACCTGATCAACAGGTGTGCGGAGCGCGGAACTCGGGAAGGCCGCTTGATGCGGAAGCGGCAGCGATGGGGGCGGCAGTGACGGACGGATTCGACTTCAGCCCGGGGGCCCAGGTGCCTCTGGCGGGTGCGAGCGGCCAGACCGCGGCGACCTACGCGCTGGCCGCCGCGGCGTACCGGGACGACGAGGTCACCAAGATCCTGAACGCCGACAACGAGTGGCACCAGTCGAAGGTGACCCCTCCGCGCCCCTGGGCGAAGATCCTCCGCCCGAACTTCGGCGAGGCCTTCTCCCGCGCCGTCGTCGACCGCATGCTGGGCGCCGGGCGCAAGCCGGTCATCCAGTCCTTCGGCATCGAGCCCCAGGTCGTCGTGGAGCACTGCCTGGCGGCCCACCGCATCCGCCGCGACCGCGACAACTGGCTCTCGGCGGTCACGGTGATCTGCGGGGTGCTCTTCCTGCCGGGATTCCTCGTGTGGCTGCTGGTGTTCACGCTGCGCACCACCATGGCCAAGCGCGAGGACAAGCGCGCCGGCGCCCTCGCCACGACCCTGCTGGTCGCCGTGGGCGCGCTCGCCGTGCTGTTCCTGATCCGCATGCCGTTCGAAGGATTCTGGGCCCTGTACGGGCGCGCGGCGGTCGTCATGCCGGTGGTCGGCTGGTTCTGGGCCAAGCAGATCTGCGAGCGGACGGCCCGGGACCTGCGGGACCGCTGGTCGAGCCTGCTGTCGGGCGGCGGCGTGGGCGCCAAGATCCCGGAGGCCGTCCCGGGCAACCCCGGCGACGCGGCCGAGCAGGTCCGCAAGGAGCTGGCGCGCCTGGGCGCCGAGCAGCGGTCCAACTCGGTCTTCTACGCCGGGCCCAAGGGCATACTCGGCATGGGCACGCGGTGGGGCAGCTGGCAGCTGGCCGAGGAGCTGGTGTCCGCCGAGCCGGGCAAGGACTTCCACCCCTTCCGCAGCTGGGACGTCATCGTGGCGATCCAGGGCGGCCTGGGCATGCTGGAGCGCACGTCCATCAACACCGGCGGCTTCCCCAAGCCGTCCATCACGCACTGGATCGTCACGCCGATCGGCGAGAAGGCGACGGAGGTGTCCCGGCCGAGCGGTGCGGACGTCGACGCGTACACGGTGCGGACGCACGCCATCCAGGACATCTGCAACAAGCAGCAGTTCGGCAGCGGCGACCGGCACTACCTCGGCGTGCAGTGGACGCTGTGGGACGGCCACCTGGTCATCACGATGCTGATCACGGTGACGGTGCTGCACGACACGCTGCGCATCGAGGTCACCGGTCACGCGCTGGGGCCGGTCAACCCCCTCTTCAACGAGAAGCCCGCGGCCAAGGAGAAGACGGTGCAGAAGGCTCTCCGCTTCTGGGAGACCCGCACCGTGAAACTGCCTCTGATCGACGCCGACGAGGTGGTACGGCTGGCCGCGCGCGCCCCGCTGACCTGGTACCCGCCGCTGCTGAACTGGCTCGGCGGCAGCCTGACGCTTCCGGAGCCGTTCGGTCTGCGGCACTCGTGGGCGGATCAGCCGTGGCGGCACCGGTTCATGGCGGACGACGCGCTGCGGGCTGCGACGCCCGTGCTGCGTGTGGTGCACGCGGCGGCGCTGAAGGTGCTGCGGGAGAACGGGGTGGATGTGGAGAAGTTCGGCTCCAGGTCGGCGGTGCTCAGTGGGGCGGTGCAGGAGGCTTCGCCGAAGAAGGCCGACGTCTACGACGCCTAGTTGTTTCGGCGCCCTGCGTTTCGGCTGGGGCCGGGTGGGTGCGCGACCCGGCGCTGCGGGGTGCCGCCTGTGCCCACCCTCCTCCAAGTTCTCGGCTTCGCTCGAACAGGTTCGCTCGAACAGGGGCCCCGTCGCCCCAGCGGCACGACTGCCCGCAGGCTAGGTAGTCGGCCAGGCCTCCGCCAGCATCTTCCTCGTGTCCGCCAGCAGCTGCGGCAGCACCCGCGTGTGCCCCACCACCGGCATGAAGTTCGTGTCGCCACCCCACCTCGGCACGATGTGCTGGTGCAGGTGCGCCGCGATGCCCGCGCCGGCGACCGAGCCCTGGTTCATGCCGATGTTGAAGCCGTGGGCGCCCGAGGCGGTGCGCAGGGCCGTCATCGCCTGCTTCGTGAGCTCGCCGAGCTCGGCGGTCTCCCCCGCGGTGAGGTCGGTGTAGTCGGCGACGTGCCGGTAGGGCACGGTCATCAGGTGCCCGCCGTTGTACGGGTACAGGTTGAGCACCGCGTAGACCTGCTCGCCGCGCTTGACGACCAGTCCGTCCTCGTCGGACTTGGCCGGGATCGAGCAGAAGGGGCAGCCGTCGCCGGCGCCCGGGCCGGTCGGCTTGTTCTCACCCTGGATGTAGGCCATCCGATGGGGCGTCCACAGACGCTGGAACGCGTCCTGCGTCCCCACTCCCAGCTGCTGCTCCGGCTCACTCGTCATGCAGTGCAGCATATGGCGTCGAGCTGGGGGGACGGCAAAGGCCCCCGGGATCTCCCGGGGGCCCGAGCGCCGTGCGATCAGACCTGCGCGCGCTCCTCGACGACCTTCTGGATCTTCGCGATGGCCTCGTCGAAGGGGATGCCGTTCTCCTGCGAGCCGTCGCGGTAGCGGAAGGACACGGACTCGTGGGACATGTCCTCGTCGCCCGCGATGACCATGAAGGGCACCTTCTGCTTCTGGGCGTTGCGGATCTTCTTCTGCATCCGGTCGGAGGAGGAGTCGACCTCGACGCGCAGCCCCTGCTTCCTGGCCGCCGTCGCGAACTTCTCCAGGTACTCGACGTGCGCGTCGCCGATCGGGATGCCGAGCGCCTGGACCGGTGCCAGCCAGGCAGGGAACGCGCCCGCGTAGTGCTCCAGGAGCACCGCGAAGAAGCGCTCGATCGAGCCGAACAGCGCGCGGTGGATCATGACCGGGCGGGTCTTGGAGCCGTCCGCGGCCGTGTACTCCAGGTCGAAGCGCTCCGGCAGGTTGAAGTCGAGCTGGATGGTCGACATCTGCCAGGTGCGGCCGATGGCGTCCTTGGCCTGGACGGAGATCTTCGGGCCGTAGAAGGCGGCACCGCCCGGGTCCGGGACGAGCGGCAGGCCCTGCTTCTCGGCGACCTGGCGCAGCGTCTCGGTCGCCTCCTCCCAGGCCTCGTCCGAGCCGACGAACTTCTCCGGGTCCTTGGTGGACAGCTCCAGGTAGAAGTCGGTCAGGCCGTAGTCGCGCAGCAGCTCCAGCACGAAGGTGAGCAGCTTGTCGAGCTCCTCGGACATCTGCTCGCGCGTGCAGTAGATGTGCGCGTCGTCCTGGGTGAAGCCGCGGGCGCGGGTCAGGCCGTGCACGACGCCCGACTTCTCGTACCGGTACACGGTCCCGAACTCGAAGAGGCGCAGCGGCAGTTCACGGTACGACCGGCCGCGCGCGTCGAAGATCAGGTTGTGCATCGGGCAGTTCATGGGCTTGAGGTAGTAGTCCACGCCCTCGTCGAGCTGCATGGGCGGGTACATGCCGTCGGCGTACCAGTCCAGGTGGCCCGAGGTCTCGAAGAGCTTCCCCTTCGTCGCGTGCGGGGTGTAGACGAACTCGTAGCCCGCCTCCTCGTGCCGCTTGCGCGAGTAGTCCTCCATGACCCGGCGGATGATGCCGCCCTTGGGGTGGAAGACGGCGAGGCCGGAGCCGATCTGCTCCGGGATGGAGAACAGGTCGAGCTCGCTGCCGAGCTTGCGGTGGTCACGCTTCTCGGCCTCGGCGAGGAACTCCAGGTGCGCCTTCAGCTCGTCCTTGGTCGGCCATGCGGTGCCGTAGATGCGCTGGAGCATGGGGTTCTTCTCGCTGCCGCGCCAGTAGGCGGCCGCGTTGCGCATCAGCTTGAACGCCGGGATGTTGCGGGTGGTGGGCAGGTGGGGACCGCGGCAGAGGTCCTTCCAGCACAGCTCGCCGGTCTTGGCGTCCAGGTTGTCGTAGATCGTCAGCTCGCCCGCGCCGACCTCGACGTCCGCGCCGTCGTCGGAGGAGGCGGAGCCCTTGAGGCCGATCAGCTCCAGCTTGTACGGCTCACCGGCCAGCTCCTCGCGGGCGGCCTCGTCGGTGACCACGCGGCGGGAGAAGCGCTGCCCGCGCTTCTGGATCTCCTGCATCTTCTTCTCGATGGCCTTGAGATCCTCGGGCGTGAACGGCTTCTCGACGTCGAAGTCGTAGTAGAAGCCGTCCTTGACGGGCGGGCCGATGCCGAGCTTGGCCTCGGGGAAGAGTTCCTGCACGGCCTGCGCCATGACGTGCGCGGTCGAGTGGCGCAGGATGTTGAGGCCGTCCTCGGAGGAGATCTCGACGCCCTCGACCTCGTCGCCCTCGGACAGGGCGTACGACAGGTCCTTGAGGTCGCCGCCCACGCGCGCGGCGATGATCGAGCGCTCGCCGGCGAAGAGCTCGGCGGCCGTAGTGCCCGTCGTCACCACGCGTTCTTCCCGCTCGGAATCGCGCTGGATGATCACACGGACGTCTGACACCGGTCTCTCCTGACTGAAGGGGGCTGCGTGCGCCATACCGGAGCGCGCGCACGAGTAAGGATCGTACCGACCCGGGACCACCCTTCGCGAAATCAGTCCCCGCAGTCCCCTCCGCAGGCCTCCTCGAAGAAGGCCGCCACCCCGGCGTTCTCCTGGAGCGCCTTCATGAGGCGGTCCCGCTCGGCGTCGTCGACCTGCACCGGTACGACGCCGTGGGCGCCGGTGAGACGCCGGAAGCCGCCCCTGCTCTCCAGCCGTCCCTGGACCCGCACCGGCAGCCCGACGAGGTGGGCGTGCCCGGCGATCCGGTACGCCTCCTCGTCCAGGGTGATCCGGACGTTCGGTACGTCGGCCCCGGCCAGCACCCGCAGCCGTACGGTGCCCTCGCCGCGCGGCCCCGATCTGCGCATCCGTGTCACCGCTCCGGTGATCCGCACCGGCACGGCGGGTTCCTCGCGCAGGTAGCGGGCGCCCGCCTCGCGCAGCACGGGCAGGTCGCCGGGTGAGAACTCGACGGGCTCGGCGGAGGGCGCGCAGCCCTCGGGCACACCGGCGGCCGGGGCCCACTCGACGGCGACCCGGGCGCCCTCCGTGCCCCGGACCAGGGCGACGAGGGCCTCGGTGAGCTCGTGGCTCACGCCCGCCTCGACCGCGGCGTCGAAGGCGTCCATGCCGCCGGTGGCGCGCTGGTAGTCGATGGCCTCACGAGCGGCGTACAGGGCCTGGTGGAGGCGGACGGCGAGGGGGCGGCCGCCTGCGACGGGCACGAAGGCGGTGAGCCGGCCGTCCGCGGCGGAGCCGACGAGGACGTGTTCCAGGGCCGCGGCGGCGGAGGCCCGGTGGCGGGCGCCGTGGTAGCCGGCCCGGGCACGGGTGGCGAGTGCCGCCGCGAGCAGCATCCGGCGGGCGGCGGTGCGCAGCCGGTCCTCGACGGTCCAGGGCGCCGCACCGGCGGGCCCGGCCGGGACGTCGTGCCACCAGCGGATCTCGTCGCTGGGGACGGCGAGGGAGACGAGGACCTCGCGGGCGGAGGGCGAGCCGCTGCGGGACAGGGCGAGCAGGGCCTCGCCGAGCAGGTCGTCGCTGTCGGGGAAGGCGCGGTTCTCGGGCACGAGGAGACTGGTGCCGGCGCTGCCCGGGCCGGGTGGGGTCCAGCGGCCGTAGCGTCCCGGGGCGCCGCCGCGCCGCTGCCAGCCGTGCCGGCGGAGCAGGGCGCTCAGTACGGCCGGGTCGACGTCCGCGGGCTCGGGCGGAGCGCCGCTGAAGGTGGTGTCGACGGGGTGCGGCCGCACGGGCCTCAGTGGCTCCTCGGTCGGGCGGTGCGTCACGGTTTCCCTCCCGTCCCGACCCGCGTCATGATCTCGCACAGGGCCCGGTCGTCGAAGATGCGTGAAGTCGGTATCCGCACGGTGGTGCGGCGGCGGCCGGTGATCGGCTGGCCGGCGAGGTTGGTCCAGTAGCAGCAGTGCCTGAGGTCGAGCCGGTCGTGGCCGGCGCGCAGCCAGTCGTCCCGGGAGCGCGGCACCAGCATCACCACCAGGATCTTGTGCACCGACACGGGTGTGCGGGCGAGCTTCGCCAGGTGGTCGTTGTCGAGCGTGAAGGCGAAGGTGCGGCCCGGTGGGTCGGGCGGCACCTGGTACGTGGCCTTGAGCTGCACCTTGATGGTGACCTCGTCGTCGACGGTGTGCCCGGGGGCGCTGTGGCTGACGTGCCAGTCGATGCCGTTGTCGGGGAACGGCTGGGAGAGCGAGCAGCCCGCGGCCGCAGCGACGGCGTGCAGATAGCCGACCTGGAGTGTCTCCATGCAGGCGGTGGTGGCGAGGGTGCCGCGGGAGGGGGCCGTGCGCTCGGGCAGCAGCCCGCCCCGTTCGGGCTGCGCTATGGCCATGGCCAACAGCCTTCCAGAACAAGTGAGTCCCCGTGCGGGCCGTTGAACTGCGCGGACCCGTACTCCTGTTGTCTCCTTCCGGCGTACGGCGCAAACAGCCCGGGTATCACCGGATCGGGCAGCGGACGGTGCGTCAACTGCCGAAGGTGAAGAGGGGTTGTGTGGCTATGACGACGTGCTGGTATGAAGGGCCGCTGGCCGCCTTCGACACGGAGACGACGGGCGTGGACGTCGAGACCGACCGCATCGTGTCGGCCGCCGTCGTCGTCCAGGACGCCCCGGGCATCCGGCCGCGGGTCAGCCGCTGGCTGGTGAACCCGGGCGTGCCGGTGCCCGCCGAGGCGACGGCGGTGCACGGGCTGACGGAGGAACACCTCCAGCGCAACGGCCGGTGGCCGGCGCCGGTGATGTTCGAGATAGCGGAGGCGCTCGCCGAGCAGGCGCAGGCGGGCCGCCCGGTCGTGGTGATGAACGCGCCGTTCGATCTGACCCTGTTCGACCGGGAGTTGCGCCGTCACCGCGCCTCGGCCCTGAGCCGCTGGTTCGAGTCGGCGCCGCTGTTCGTGCTCGACCCGAGGGTCCTGGACAAGCACCTGGACCGCTACCGCAAGGGCCGCCGCACCCTGACCGATCTGTGCGCGCACTACGGCGTCGCCCTGGAGGGCGCGCACGACGCGGCGGCCGACGCCGTGGCGGCGCTGGAGGTCACCCGGGCGGTGGGCCGCCGTTTCGCGTCGCGGCTGGAGCGCCTCGCCCCCGGTGAGCTGCACACGCTTCAGGCGGTGTGGCACGCGGCGCAGGCCCGGGGGCTCCAGGCGTGGTTCGCACGCAGCGGCGTGGAGGAATCGGTCGACCCGGCCTGGCCGCTGCGGCCGGACCTGCCGGCGGCGGCCTGAGCACCTGGTGCGGGGCATGAAAAAACCGGTCCGTCTGGGACGGACCGGCTGTTTCCGGTGGGCGATACTGGGTTCGAACCAGTGACCTCTTCGGTGTGAACGAAGCGCTCTCCCACTGAGCTAATCGCCCGGGAACGCACTGAACAATACAGGTCCCGGCACGCTTCCTTCAAACCGCTTCGAGGTGCCTGGCCAGTCCGCGCGCTCCCGCGTGCATCATCAGCCGGTGATTGGCCCGGAAGGCGGGCCGGCACGGCACGGCGAGCCGCCGCAGCAGGGGCTTGCGGACCTCGACGACCTG
Organism: Streptomyces chartreusis NRRL 3882; assembly: GCF_900236475.1. GTDB lineage: Bacteria > Actinomycetota > Actinomycetes > Streptomycetales > Streptomycetaceae > Streptomyces > Streptomyces chartreusis_D. The sequence goes on along the minus strand of NZ_LT963352.1, from coordinate 7,366,863 downwards.
GTCGTACCGCGCGAGGGTCCCCGCCCCTCGCGGTGTGACCGTCCAGCGCGCCCGGCCCTCGATGTCCCCGGACATGGCGATCTCCAGCACGCCGGCTCCGGGATCACGTCGCACCTCCCGCGCCGTGAAGGTCATGTCGTAGGGCAGGACGGAGCGGATCCGGAAGACGCCCGTCGTGTCGTCGAGCCGGGTCACCTCCCGGACCTGGCGCCACCACCGGGGGTAGTCCTCGGCGCGTTCCAGCGCCGCGTACACGGTGGCGGGCGGCGCGGGCAGGCTCCACAGACTGCGGAAGCGGTAGTGGTTCCAGTCCATGACGCCAGTCTGCCCACTTCGGGTGCGGGGTGTCTGAGTACGCGCCTGAGTATCCGCACTCATGCCGCACGGGGTGACGCGGACCACACTTCCGGTCATGACGCACCTTCCGCCCCCGGCCGAGGAGTTGCGGCTCCTCGATGCCGAACTCCGGCAACTGGAGTCGCGCCGCACCCAGTTGCTGGCCCGTCGCGCCTGGCTGGTCGCGACCCTGCAACAGGCACGGCAACAACCGCAGCAGGCCTGGGCTCAGGCGCGGACGCAGCCGCCACCCGTCGCATGGTCCCGCCCGGAGACCGCCGCGCCCAGCGTGCAGAACGTTCTGCTGGTGCTCGGCGGGGTGCTGCTCACGCTCGCGGCGGCGGTGTTCACGCTGGTCAGCTGGGGGCACATGGGGATCACCGGGCGGGCGCTGGTGCTCGGCGCGGTCACGCTGGCCGCGCTCGCCGGGCCGGCGCTCCTGCTGAAGCGGGGGCTGCGGTCGACGGCCGAGTCCGTGGCGGGTCTGGGCCTCGCGCTGACCGTCCTGGACGCCTACGCCCTGCACGAGGCGGCTCTCGCCGGGACCGACGGAACGGGGTACGCGGCAGCCGCGGCGGCGGTGCTGGCGGGGCTCTGGTGGGCGTACGGTCCGCTGCCGGCCACGGCCGCGCTGCGGCTGCCCCTGCCCTGCGCGGTGGCGGCGGCCCAGTTCCCGCTGCTGCTGTGGGCCCTGTCCGCCGACGCGGGTCCGTACGTGCTCAGCGCCGCGCTGCTGGCGACGGCCGGGCTCGACACCGTGGTGGCGCTGCGGGTGACGGCCGCTTCCGTGCGGATCTGCGCGGTCGTCGGTGCGTACGGCACGGGCGGCTGGGGTGCTCTGGGTGCCGGCTGGCTGTCCGTGACGGCCGACGGCCCGGGTGCTGCCGTCCGGGCCGGCGCGCTGCTCCTGCTCGCGGCGGCGATCGCGCTGGGTGCGGCCTGGCGGGTCTCGGGGCCGGACGTACGGCACGCCCTCGGTCTCGCGGCGGCCTCGGGGCTGCTCACTGTGGGTGCGCTCGGCGGGGTAGCCCGCTTCGGAGCGCCGTCGGAGTGGGCGGTTCCGGTTCATCTGGCCTTCGGGGTCGCCCTGTTGGCGGGGCTGCGGGCCGGGCGGCTGCTGCCGGACGCGGTGCGGCACGGTGTCGCCTGGGCCTCCGCCGTCGTACAGGCGCTGGCTCTGCTGTGGGCGCTGCCCGTCGTCGCCCTGGTGGTGATGGGGCCGGCCGGCCGGCTGGGCCGTGTGTGGGGCGGTGCGCCGTCGGACGCCCGTGCGGCGGTTGCCGTCGAGACGCCCTGGCCGTCGGACGCGGCGGCGGCTCCCGTTGTGCTGCTCGCGGTCGCGGCCGTGCTCGCCCTGGCGGTCCCCGCGGAGCGGTGGCGCCCGCGAGCCCGGCTCGGTGCGCTGGGTCTGCTGTGGGCCGCGGCGCTGCTGCTTCCGGCGATCCTCGCCGTTCCCCACCTCGCGGGGATGTCGGTGCTGGGAGCCATGACAGCGGCCGCGCTGTACCTGGGCCGGACCACGACGTCCGGCGCGCGGATCACGGCCCTCGTCCTGGCCCTGGTCACGGCCGTCGACCTCACCCTGGTCTCCCTGGCCTCCCGGACCGCGACGCTGGTCGTGCTGTCCGTGCTGACGGCCCTGCCGGCCGCGGCTTCGTGGCGGGCGAGCCTCGCCCCCTTCACGGCTCCGGCCGCCCTGGTGTACGCCACCGCCCTGGCCTCGGCGACGGGTGCCGCCGCGGACTGGCCGCCGGCCCGGACCGCCCTGCTGGTCCTGGTCGTGCCCGTGGCGGCCGCCCTGCTGGCGCCGCGTCTGGCCGCGTCCCGGGCGACGGTGCCGGTCGAGGCCGTGGGAGCCGCCGCCGGGCTGCTTGCCGTGGTCCTCGCGGTCACCGATCCGCCGCTGCTCGCCCTGGTGCTGGCGTTGTGCGGCGTCATCACCGCGGGCACGGCCCTGCGTCCGGACCGCCGCGCCCTCGGCTGTGCGGCCACCGCCCTGTTCGTGCTGGCCGCCTGGGTGCGCCTGGCCGCGTGGGAGGTCGGCACGCCCGAGGCGTACACACTCCCGGTGACCGTTCCGGCGCTGCTGGTCGGCGCCCTGCGCAGGCGCCGCGACCCACAGGCCTCCTCGTGGACGGCGTACGGCCCCGGACTCGCCGCCACGCTCCTGCCGAGCCTCGTCGCGGCCTGGGGCGACGCGCAGTGGACGCGGCCGTTGCTGCTGGGCACGGCGGCACTGCTGGTCACCCTGCTGGGTGCCCGGCACCACCTCCAGGCACCCCTGGTGCTGGGCGGCTCGGTGCTCGCCCTGGTGGCGCTGCACGAACTCGCCCCGTACGTCGTGCAGGTGACCGGCGCGCTCCCCCGCTGGGCGCCTCCCGCCCTCGCCGGACTCCTGCTGCTCGCCCTCGGGGCGACGTACGAGCAGCGGATCCGGGACGTCCGGCGGGTGAGGGCGGTCCTGGGAAGGATGAACTAGGCCCTGTGATCGCGCCGTTGGCGCCTCCGCGGCGCCTGTGGGCGTCTCGACTGCGGACGAGGCCCGTGATGTCATACCTTTCCCGGTCGGCCGCTGACGGCAGGCGGCACGGTCGGGCGGACGGGGGAGGCGTCATGACGGACCTGGAGGAATCGGCGGCCCGGAGCACGGGCGCCGAGGACCGGGGGACACTGGAGCGCCTGCTCTCGGTGGTGGGGGCGGGAGCCGTGGAGTTGCACACGGCCCCGGCGGGACTGCGGACGAGCGTCACCGGCGTCCATGTGCTGGACGCCCTCGAACCGGTCATCAGACCGCGGGAGTTACTGCTCGCGGTCGGCGTCGATGCGCGGTCGGCGCACGCGGTCGACGTGGTGCGCCGGGCCGGGGAGGCCGGTGCGGCGGGTGTGGTGTTCGGCCCGGGCCGACCGGAGCCCGCCGCGCGGGCGTTGCAGGCAGCCGCGGAGGAGGGCGGCACGGCGGTGCTCTTCCGTACCGCCTGGTGCACCTGGGCACAGCTCGTGGGGGTGCTGAGGGCGGGGCTGGCCGCGGCGGGCGTCCCCCCGGTGCCCGCGACCAGCGGCGTGCGTCTGGGCGATCTGGACTCACTGGCCGATGCGGTGGCGGCCCTGGTGGGGGGATCGGTGACCATCGAGGACACCGAGTCCCGGGTACTGGCGTACTCCTCCACCGAGGAGAACGTGGACGAGATGCGCCGACTGACCATCCTCGGTCGTCGCGTGCCGCCCTGGCGGGTGGCGGCCATGCGGGAGGCGGGGTTCTTCCAGGCACTGTGGGGCGCGGGTGACGTGCTGCACCGGCCGGCCCACGGCCAGGATCCGGAGCGTCTGGTCGGCGCCGTACGGGCGGGCGGAGAGGCGCTGGGGTCCATCTGGGTGGCGGCGGTCGCCGGCCGCCCGCTGGCCCCGAACGCCGCCGAGACGCTGCGCGCGGCGGCCCGGACCGCCGCCGCCCACCTGCTGCATCACCGGACCCACAGTTCGGAGGGCCGCTTGGTGGAGGACGCGGCTCGGGCGCTGCTGGAGGACCGGGGATCCGTCGAGGTGCTGGCGGAGCGGGCCTCGCTGCCGCCCCGGGAGCCCTGTGCCGTGCTGGCGGTGGGAACCGGGTCCGGCCACGAGGGGGACGACGACCCGTCCCGGCTGTACGGGCTGCTGTCCCTGCACTGCGCGGCCCTGGGTCACCGCGTCGTGGTGGTCCCGGCGGGCGGCAGGATCCTGGTGCTGCTGAGCGGGCTGGACCGCGACCCGGGGCGCGCCGATGACCAGGTGACGCGGCTCGGCGAATCGCTGGCCGGACAGCTGTCGGCGACGATCGGCACGTCGGTGAGGGTGGGGCTCGGAGACGTGGTCCCCGGGCTGGCGCGGACGCCCGCGTCACGCCGGTCGGCCGAGCTGGCCCTCCAGGCGCTCATCGCGGCCGCCGGACCCCGCACCGTCGCGCGGAGCGAGGACGTCGCGGACACGGTGGGCATCCTCCAGGTCGTCGACGCCCTGCGCGAGGTGGCGCTGCCACCGCGGACCTCGGTGGCCCGGCTGCGGGAGTTCGACGCCGCTCACAGCGGCAGCTGCCTGGTGGAGACCCTGCGCGCCTACCTCGACCACTTCGGTGACGTGTCCGCCGCCTCGCGCGCGCTGGGGGTGCACTCCAACAGCCTGCGCTACCGGTTGCGCCGGATCACGCAGGTGTCGGGGCTGGACCTGGACAGCCCCGACGCACGGCTGCTCGCCCAGTTGCAGTTGCGTCTGGGCGAGGACGCCGACGGATCACGCCCCTGAACGACGGCACCGAGCCGCGGCCGCGTACGTACTGCACCGCTTGGCCGCCGACACCATCGAAGGGCCTCTCCTTCGTCGTACCGCACAAGGCCCCGGCGTGGCCGAGGGGTTGTTGCGTTCCACCGCCGTGGGCGGGGCCCGCGTCTTTGACGACTCGACGAAGACGCCGTCCCGGTGCGGACAACAGTCTGGTACTCCACCCCGGGGCGGTCCCGGGCGCTGCGCGTACGACACCGGAAGGCTCACCATGACCGGACAGACCCCCGCCGCCGAGCGGCGCGAACGGATCCTCCAGGAAGCGGTGCGGCAGGGACTGCTGGACGCCGAGCGGTCCCAGCTGGCCGCCTTCGTCGACCTCGACGGCGTCGCCGCGACGGTCGACTCCCTGCACCGTGCGTTCCCCACGTCGCCCCGTGTGCTGCACGCGTTCGCCGCCAAGGCGAACTGCCTGGTGCCGGTGCTGGCGGAGCTGCGGCGGCTCGGCATGGGCTGCGAGGTGGCCACCGCGGGTGAGCTGGCCCGCTCGCTGGCGGCCGGATTCGCGCCGGACCGGATCGTCTTCGACTCCCCCGCCAAGACGGAGACCGAACTGCGGCGTGCCCTGGACCTGGGCGTGGCCGTCAACGCGGACAACCACCAGGAACTGGCCAGGATCGACCGGCTCCTGGGCGGCCACGCCCCGGTGTCGAGGATCGGGGTGCGCGTCAACTCCCAGCTCGGCGGCGGCAGCATCGCCGCGATGAGCACGGCGACCAGCACCTCGAAGTTCGGCATCCCCCTGGCGGACCCGGGAAGCCGACGGCGATTGCTGCGCGCCTACCACGACCACCCCTGGCTGACCTGGGTGCACACGCATGCCGGCTCGCAGGGCTGCCCGCTCGACCTCATGGCCGGCGGGGTCGCGCAGGCCGTGGAGTTCGCCGAGGAGGTCAACGCCTCCCTGGGACGGCGCCAGGTCGTCGGCATCGACATCGGCGGCGGGCTGCCCGTCAACTTCGCCGACGACGAGACCACGCCGACCTTCGACACGTACGTCCGGCAGCTGCGCGCCCAGGCGCCCGCGCTGTTCTCCGGCAGGTACGAGATCGTCACCGAGTTCGGGCGCTCCGTCCTCGCCAAGAACGGGTTCACCGCCGCGTACGTCGAGTACACCAAGAGCGTGGGCGGCCGGCCGATCGCGGTCACCCACGCCGGTGTGCAGGTGGCCACCCGGACCGTGTTCAACCCCGACGCCTGGCCCCTGCGGATCGAGGCGCACGAACCGTGCGGGAGGGCCAAGCGGGGCGGACCGGTCCGCCAGGACATCGCGGGCCCCGCCTGCTTCTCCGGGGACCTGCTGGCGCGGGATCGCGCGTTGCCGCTCCTGGCACCCGGCGACCTCATCGCCGTCCCGGACACCGGCGCCTACTACTTCTCGACGCCGTTCCACTACAACAGCCTGCCCGAACCCGCCGTGCACGGGGTCCGGACGGGTAGTGACGGCGGTGTCCGTTTCGAACTCCTGCGTCCCGCGCAGGACCCGTGGGACGTGCCGGGCCCGGACGGCCTCGGCACGCCCCCGCGGCCATGGGCGCACGAGCCCGTGCACGGCGTCGGGTGAGGAGCACCGAGGTGGCACAGGCCGGCCGGCGGGGGCCAGGCCGGGACGGACCGCTCCTCACCCAGCGCGCCGCGATCGTCTTCCTGCTGGCGGCCCTGGTCGGCATCGGTGCCACGGTGCTGGCCGCGCTGGCCGGCAACGTGTGGCCGGTCGCAGTGAGCGTCGGAGGCGGGGTCGTGGCCCCGGCCGTCCTGTTCTTCAACCAGATCATCGACTAGACGAGCGGACCCGCGGCCGGCGCGGTACGGCCGGGAAGGTCCGCTCGTCCAGCCCCCGCTACGGCATCTTGTCGCCGAGCAGGGCCAGGTTCTCGATGGCGGCGAGACCGTAGAGCGCGGTGTCGTTGGTGGACACCCAGGTCGCTTCGCTGCCCGGCACGAGTGTGGCCGGTCCGCTCAGCTTCTCCGTCTTCCAGGGTGCCGACTCCTTGTAGCCGTCGGAGTTGTAGAACTTCTCCCAGGCCCGCTTGGCCAGCTTCGCGTCCCCGGTCTTCACGGCCGCGTACGCGTCGAGGCGAGAGTGGCCCTGGAAGAGGATCAGGGAGCCGAAGTTGCTGCCGTAGCGGGCCGCCTGTTCGGCCTTGGTGGCGTTGAAGTAGCGGCAGTAGTCGAAGTAGGCCTCGTTGAACTTCGGCATGTCGACCAGGTCGATGAGCTCGGCGCACAGCTCGTTGAGGCCGAAGACGGCCGACAGGTGCGAGACCTCCACCTTGGGCTGGGCGGCGACGGCGAACCTGCCGGTGTCCAGGTCGTACAGACCGCTGCCCTGGACGAAGCCGTTGGGCTGGGCGGCGATGGTCTCCATGGTGGACAGCACGCGCGCCTTGGCCTTCTCCCACTTGGGGCCCTTGCGCTCCCACTCGGTCAGCCACGCCGAGACCAGGCCGCTCCAGTCGGTGCCGAAGCCGATCGACAGGGCGTGCCGGTCGGGCGTGTACGGCTCGGTGCGGATCTTGCGCAGCGGGTCGAGGGCGAGGAACGTCTCGTCGGAGTCGACGTTGGCGTGCATGAGGTCGCCGACGCGTTCGTCCGCCGTGAGGAAGTAGTAGTAGCGCCGGTACGTGGTGTTGGCGATGCGCTGCTGCTTGGCGCTGTCGGCGAAGTGCTGCACGCCGTGCCGGGTGCCGAGGCCCGCCCACTTGCCCAGGTGGTAGACGTCGACCTCGCCGGTGTGCCGGGTCATGGCCTCGGCGAAGCGGAAGATGTCCGCACGGCCGCTTCTCAGGTACGCGTACCAGAGCCACAGGTCCGGCGACAGCTCGGAGTTGTCCCAGGCGTAGCCGCCGACGTCGTAGCGCCACTGGTGCCGGACGGTGTCGTAGGTGTGCATGATGTCGCCGTAGTCCCAGAAGCCGTACCACCGGCGCATCTCCACCTGGTCCTTGTAGTAGGTGAAGAGGAAGTCGAGGTGGTCCTCGATCTTGGCCTTGGCGGGGGTGGAGCGGTCCGGTTCGGCGTACAGGCCCTTGCCGAAGACTCCCGCCTTGATCAGCTGCCTGGGCGGGGCGGCGAGCTGCGGGAGCACACGGACGGCCTGGACCTGCTCGGCGAGCTGCTCGGCGCTCGGGGTGGACTCGTTGGCCCAGAAGAGCAGTTCGGAGGTGCGGGCGATGCCGTACGGGGTGCCGAACTCGGGCTCGTAGTCCTCGTAGGTGATGTTGAGGCCCTCGATCTGCTCGGGGAAGGTGTCCTGGCCCATGCCGTCGTGGTAGAAGCGCATGTCCATGGGCTGGGCCTCGGGGGACCAGAGCCAGAGGGTGACCTCGGCCTCCTCGGTGTGGGCGTCCCGGATGTCGAGCTGGGCGGGGAACTTCTCCCAGAAGTCGCGCAGGCCGAAGGAGAGTCCGCCGCTCACCCCGCCGACGTACCCGAAACCGGAAGCGCGCCGCCCGCCGCCCGCCGCGATCCAGCCGTGGCCCTTCTTGGTGCGCTTGCGCACGGTGAAGCCGTCGGCGGACAGCTGGGAGAGGGTGTAGTCGCCCCACTCGGGGATGTACTGCAGCCGGGTGGTGACGCGCTGGTCCCAGGTGGCCGGGTCGGGCAGCTTCTTGCCCTCGTACTGCGCCGCCTGCACGGCCGCGCCGGGGTCGCGGCGCAGGCCGGTGATGCCCTTGACGGCCTCGCGCAGCAGGCCGGTGCCCTCGCCGCCTATGCGGATGTGCCGGTCGTAGGACTCGTCACGCATCGGCACGCCGAAGCGGACGCCGAGGCCGCGGATGAAGTCGCCGCTCGCCTTGCCGGGCTCCTGCTTCCCGTCGTAGGTGATGGTGTGCACCATGCGGAACGACTCGGCGCCCGCGTAGAAGTAGAGCCTGATGGAGAAGGGCAGCCAGCCGCGGCTGCCCTTGCGGTGCTTGCCGTCGATGCGGACGACCGCGCGGACCGGGCCCTCCTGCTCGACGGTGACCTTGTCGACGGCGCCGTCGAAGCGCTCGGTCCTGACCGCGCCCTGGTCCTCGTCCTCGATCTCGGGCTGGCGGATCAGCACGAGCCGGCCGTTCCTCGCGATCTCCGTCGAGCCTCGCCTGACCGACTTGACGATCGTGGAGCCGGACTTGCCGATCCTGGCGGTGATGACGCCGGTGGAGACGTCGATGGTGCCGCCGCTCTTGTCGACCGTGACCTTCTTCTCCGGTGCGGCGGGCGTCCCGGCGGTGAGGGTGAGCTTGCCGTCGCCCGAACCGACCGCGTGGGCGGTCCACTTGAGGGACCCGTCGGGCCAGTAGGCGATCGGCCAGGACTGCACGGGTACGGCCTTGCCGTCCGCGTCCGTCAGCGCGAACGTCTGGTCCTTCTGGTGGGCGCCCTTCGGCCAGGGGACGCCGACGGTGGAGCCGGGGGCCGCGCCGAGGCCGCCGTCCTCCAGCCAGTCGAGGGTCACCGGGTCGGCGTCGGCGGGCTCGGCTCCGGGGACGGCCTGCGCGTTCTGCGTCCCCAGTGCCCAGCTGAACTGGGCGGCGGCTCCGGCGACGGCGGCCGCCTTCAGAAGGGACCTGCGGGGGATGGGAGACATGGCGTTGCTGCCTTTCCTCGTCCGTGCGGGAAGCGAATCCGTACGCTGGTCAGGGGCATGACAGAGAGAGGGCGGGCGCCCTGGGCGCCGGCCCGGCAGGGGAGGAACCGCCGCTCAGCGGCGCCGGTACCGCTCCTCCACGGCCACGGCCGCCGCCGCGACGGCCCCGAGGACGGGGACCGCCAGCGGCGCGGCGAACCAGGCGGACAGGACCACCACGGCCAGTCCGCCGATGATCAGGAAGGACCCGGCCGGGTCGAGCACCGTCCGGCGCCAGGCCTCCGCCAGCAGCGTCCGCCACCGGGCCTCCGGCTCCCAGACCGCCGCCGCCCGCAGCCCGGCCACGACCAGGCCGATCAGCGTGCACACTCCGACGGCCCCGACCAGCGGCCCGCCGGGAATCCCCGCGCGGACCGCCTGGACGTCCACCCAGACCGCCGCCACGGCCGCCCACCCGGCGAGCCCGGCGAGCCACCCGCCGCGCACGGCCGTACGGAAGTCCGCGACGAACTCCCGCCGGCCACCGCCCTCGTGCGCGGTACGCCGCCGCAGATGCCGCGCACCCGCGGCGAAGGCGGCGGGATATGTGACGATCCCCAGCGAGGCCACCGCGATCCACACTCCGGTCAGCAGGCACTCGGCGAACACCGCGAACCTCTCGGCGAGCAGCGACTCACCCCGTGCTTTCACCCGGGTCCCGGCCATGCTCACCTCAGCCCTTCAGACCCGACGTGGCCATGCCGTCGATCAGATAGCGCTGGAAGGCCAGGAAGAAGGCGAGCACCGGCAGGAGCGCGACCAGCGACATCGCGATCATGCCGCCGTAGTTGGCCACGGCGTCCTGGTCCACGAACATCTTCAGGCCGAGGGAGACCGTGTACTTGTCGGGCTCGTTGAGGTAGATCAGCGGGCCCATGAAGTCGTTCCAGGAGTTGATGAAGGTGAAGATCGCGCTGGTGATCAGGGCCGGACGGCACAGCGGCAGCATGATCGACCAGTAGATGCGGACGTGCCCGCAGCCGTCTAGGCGGGCCGCCTCGTCGAGCTCCTTGGGCATGTTGCGCATGAACTGCACCATCAGGAAGACGAAGAACGCCTCCGTGGCCAGGTACTTCCCGAGCAGCAGCGGTGTGTAGGTGTTGATCATCTCCATGTTGCGGAACAGCACGTACTGCGGGATCAGCAGCACGTGGTACGGCAGCAGGAGGGTGCCGATCATCAGCGTGAACAGCAGGTTGCGGCCCGCGAACCTGATCCTCGCGAAGGCGTAGGCCGTCAGCGAGCAGGACGCCAGGATCCCGATCACCGAACCGACCGCGAGGAAGAGCGAGTTGTAGAAGAAGGTGGAGATCGAGATGTCGGCGATGCCGTCGGCGAGGCTGGTGTAGTTGGAGATGATCGGGTCGCCCGGGAAGAGGTCCAGGCTGCCGACGATGTCCTCGCTCTTCTTGAAGGAACCGCCGATGACCCAGATCACCGGGTAGAGGATCACCGCGAGGACCAGCAGGGAGCCGATGTGCCAGGCGAGGGATCCGGGCAGTTTGTGCCGAAGGCCGCCCGCTCGTGGGGTGGCGTCGGTGGCCTGCGCACTCATCGGGCGCCCTCCTCGTAGTGCACCCAGCGCTTCTGGGACCAGAACAGCACAGCCGTGACCAGGGCGACCGCGACGAGCAGCATCCAGGCCATGGCGGAGGCCAGGCCCATCCGGCTGTTCTCGAAGCCCTGGACGTAGAGGTAGCAGGTGTAGACCATCGAGCCGTCCGCGGGACCGCAGGCGTTGCCTCCGGCGCCGCCGCCGACGATGTACGCCGAGCTGAAGATCTGGAAGGAGTGGATCGTCTCCAGCAGGACGTTGAAGAAGAGCACCGGGGAGATCATCGGCAGCGTGATGTTCCAGAACCGCCGCAGCTTGCCGGCCCCGTCGACCTCGGCCGCCTCGTACAGCTCGCGCGGGACCTGCTTGAGGCCGGCCAGGAAGATGACCATGGGGGCGCCGAACTGCCAGACGGTGAGCGCCACCAGGCTGTAGATGATCATGTCCGGGTCGCCGGTCCAGCCGCCGACGCTGATCCCGAAGGCCTGCTGCGTGCGGTCCACGATCGCGTCGTCCGAGAAGATCGCCTTCCAGACGATCGCGACGGAGACGCTCGCGCCGATCAGCGACGGCGCGTAGAAGGCGGCCCGGTAGAAGGCCTGTCCGCGCCGCTTCTGCGCGAGGAGCAGGGCCACACCGAGGGCCGCGAGCAGCTTGAGCGGCGTTCCGACGACGACGTACCAGAGCGTCACCTGCACCGAGTGGCGCCAGCGGGGGTCGCCGAACATCTCGGAGAAGTTGTCGAGGCCGATCCACTTGGGGGCGTCGAACAGGTTGTAGTCGGTGAACGCGAAGTAGAGCGATGCGACCATCGGGCCCGCGGTGAGCAGCAGGAACCCGGCGATCCAGGGGGACATGAAGAGATAGCCGGCCAGGTTCTCCCGGCGCCGCCGCCGCTTGAGGGCGGCGGGGCGCGCGGGCTTCACCGGACCGTGCCGCGGCTCGGAGTCCTGGGACAGGCCCTCCAACGCAGGGGCGTGTGTCACGGTGGTTCCCATCAGCTGCCGAGAGCCGTCTTCGACTCGGTGAAGAACTGCTTGACGGCG